>CAYWIN010000092.1:0-8202 GCA_964458365.1 uncultured Propionibacteriaceae bacterium | reverse complement strand
TGCCCCCCGCGCAGGGCGTACCGCAACCCGTCGTCCGGCGCTCACGGCCTTACCCAAGCGAAACGAGCAAATGGCGACAATCCCGTTTCTGCTGGTGGTCGCCGGAGTGCTGGCGTTGGCCATGGTTGGGATGCTGTTGTTGGTCACGAACCTGCAGGATCAGGCCTTTCTGGTGCAGAGCAAGCAACAAGAAGCTCAGGTTCTGTCGAACAAGGCATCCCTCTTGCAGACCGAGGTGGCTGACGCCCGTTCGATCAGCAGCCTGGCTGACCGCGCTCAACGGTTGGGGATGCACGCCGACACGCGTGCAGTTCCGATCCGATTGAGTGATGGCAAGGTGCTGGGTAACGCCCGGGCAGCGCGGGGCAGCGATCTGCCGAAGACGGCATATTCGGCCAATACTCCTCGCAAACCCGGTGCTCAATCTGGTGGGGGGCAATGATGGGCAAGCCTCTTGATCCTCTCTTCCGTCGCAAGCCGGGCACGCCCAAGAAGCGGCGTAAGCTCCCGGTGGCCCCGGCCGTTGGACGCCTCCGCGTATTGCTCATCGTGATCGCGGTGGGTTTTTCGCTCACCGCAGGACGTGCTGTCCAAGTTCAAGCTATTGATGCCAGCGCGGTCGCGGCCAAGGCGGCCGATCAGATCACCGTTTCGCACGCGCTGCCCGCCTTACGGGGGGACATCACCGATCGCAACGGCGAGCCGATTGCGATCACCGAAGACACGGTCATCGTCATTGCGAGCCCGAAGCTGATTGCAACCAATGGGCGGTGGAACGCTCAGATGACAGAGCGCGACAAGGCAGTGGCAGCAACAGCTCCGGACAAGATTGCGGCGCTCTTGGTGCAGTTCTTGGGGGGATCGCACGGCGACTATCTGGCCAAATTGAGCAAGAAAGAAAGCGGCTACCAGGTAGTTGCTCGTGACGTGCCTTCAGCCACGTATCGCTCGCTCAGTCAGGCGATGAGCGCTGCGGGATTGGTGGGGTTGTCTTCAGAGAGCAAACCCACTCGCAACTATCCAAATAAGACCTTGGCTGCCAACGTCATCGGGTTTGTTAACGGCTCGGGGGTGGGGGCGAGCGGACTGGAATACCTGCTGAACTCCCAGCTATCTGGCACTTCGGGCAAAGAGGTGTACGAGAGTTCACCCAAGGGCGAAAAGATCCCGATGGGAACCAATATCTTGACCCCCGCAGTCAACGGCATCGACTATCAACTGACTATCGACGCTGGGCTGCAGTATCAGGTTGAGCAGCTGCTCGCTAACCGGGTAAAGAAGACGCAGGCCAATTCGGGTTCGGTGATCGTCACCAATCCCCAGACTGGCGAGATTCTGGCCTTGGCCAACTATCCGACTTTTGATGCAAATCAGCCAGGAAAAACTCCGGTGGCGAGTCTAGGTAACCGGGCGATCACTGATGCCTACACTCCCGGAAGTGTTCAAAAGACGCTGACGTTTGCCGCACTCATGGATCAGGGTCTTGTTAACCCGACGGACGTGGTCACGGTCCCGGCCAAGATTAGGTCGGGTGACTATTGGGTCACCGATGCGTGGAAGCACGGAACGACAAAGCTCTATGCGCGTGGTGTGCTTGCCAAGTCTTCGAATGTGGGAACGATCAAGTTGGCACGCCTGTCGAGCAAGCAGTCTTTGCACGACTACATGGTGTCGTTTGGGCTGGGCGCCAAAACCGGGCTCGGTCTACCAGGCGAATCGGCGGGAAGCCTGCCGGGAGTCAACATGGCCGACGACACCCGCGATGGCCTGGCCTTCGGTGGTAACGGTGTGCTGGTCACCATGCCGCAGATGGCGGCGGCCGTCGGCTCGTTAGCTAACGGTGGGGTGTACAACCAGCCTCAGATCATCAAGTCGCGAACGTTGCCGAACGGCACGGTAGAGGGCATGACGTCCGCCGCACCGCGTCGGGTGGTGTCGGTGGATACGGCTAGCAAGGTGCTGTCGATGATGGAATCGATGGCCGAAGCAAACTCGGCGCATGTCTTTGACGTGCCGGGCTACCGGGTAGGCGCCAAGACGGGAACCTCGAAGAAGTTCAACCCGAAGTGCAACTGCTACCGCGGGTTGGTGACGTCGTCGATCAGTGTTGCTCCTGTTGAAGCTCCCCGGGTGCTGGTCTACGTGGTGATTGACGGACCGCGGCGTGGCGCATCGGGCGCAGCGGTCGCCGGTCCGTTGGTCCAACAGGTGATGTCTCTGTCTCTGGCCCGCTATGCCGTGCCGCAGTCGGCAAGCAAGGCGCCGAAGCTGCCGATTGCACCGTAATGATCACTCCCAGTGTCCGTGAGGAAGCGCCTGGTAGGCGCTGAGCGGCACTCCAGTTAGGGTTAGCGCGATGACCTCAACACCAGCAAACTTGCGGCCAGAGCCATCGGTGCCGCTGCGTTTGGCGACGCTCGTGGCACAGGCCCCCGATGTTGTTGTCAGCGGGATCACCTTGGACTCTCGAAGTGTTGTGCCGGGGGATCTTTATCTCGCGTTACCTGGCGCCACTACACACGGCGCACGCTTTGCCCGCCAGGCGATCGCCTCGGGTGCCGCTGCGGTACTCACCGATGCTTCGGGCGCTGAAATGCTGGCAGACTCGCCGGTGCCGTTCGTTGTTGTGGATGATCCGCGGGCCGAGATGGCTCGGCTTGCTTCAGAGATCTATGGCCGCCCTGGGGAGAAGCTCGCCCTCTATGGCATCACGGGAACGACCGGAAAGACGTCGACGAGTTTCCTGTTGGCGGCAGGCTTGGCTGCAGCCGGACACCACGTGGGCACGATCGGGACGTTGGGTTTTCGGCTGGATGACCAGATGCTTGCCTCAACACGAACCACGGTGACGACTCCAGAGGCGCCAGATCTGCAGGCTTTGCTCGGCTATATGGTGGACCACGGCGCGGACTCCATAGCCATGGAAGTCTCCTCACATGCCTTGCACCAGGGGCGCACCGACGAGTTGGTTTTCGATGTGGCCGCGTTCACGAATCTGGGCCGCGACCATTTGGACTATCACGCGACCATTGAGGAGTACTTCCAGGCGAAGGCGCGCCTTTTCCGGGATGGCCGCTGTCGGGCCGCCGTGGTGAATATTGATGATGCACACGGCGAGCGTCTCGTAGCAGAGCTTCAACAGCGCGGTGATCTTCCGGTGCTGACGACCGGTCGCAGTGGGCGAGCTGATTATCAAGAGCTGCCGTCATCGAAGACCTTTGAAGACGGGGAGTGGCTCACCGTCCGCACACCCCGGGGAACTATCGAGGTCCCCGTCGGGCTGCTGGGCGATTTCAATCTGCACAATGCGACGACTGCTGTTGCCATGTTGGATCTCGCGGGGGTCGACCTCGGCCAGGCCTTGCCGGGTTTGGCTTCGGCGCGGGTTCCCGGACGAATGCAACGGGTTGAGCTGGGGGACGGCGCTCCTCGTGCGGTGGTGGATTTTGCGCATACTCCGGAGTCGGTGGCAGCAGCGTTGGCGTCATTGCCGTCTGGTCGAAAGATCGCGGTGCTGGGTTGTGGTGGCGATCGAGACCAGGCCAAGCGCGCGCCGATGGGTGCCGCGGCCGCGTCCGGAGCGGCGATTGTTGTGGTTACCGATGACAATCCACGCAGTGAAGATCCCGCACAGATCCGCGCTTCCGTGTTGGAAGGGGCCCGCGAGCGCGCCGGATCCACCGGCGCTCAGGTGATAGACGGTCTCGGACGCCGGCACGCAATAGAGACCGCGCTCAGTCTGGCGACTCCCGACGACTGGGTGGTCGTGCTCGGTAAGGGTCATGAAACCGGTCAACAGCTTGCTGATCGGATCGTTCCATTTGATGATGTGACTGCCTTGGCGGAAGCCTGGGCGGAGATCAGGGGAAGTTGATGCAGTCCAGAAGTGCCGCCGAGCTTGCCGCGGCGGTTGGTGCCCGGTTGGTTGGCCCTCCGGAGGTGGTGGTTGGCCCCGCGGTTGTCATCGATTCCCGCAAAGTCACCCCGGGTTGTTTGTTCGTCGCCTTGCGAGGCGAACGGGTCGATGGCCACGACTTCGTTGCCGGTGCGATTCACGATGGTGCCGTGGCCGTGCTCGTCGCGCGAGAGTTGCCGGTCGCCGCGCCGCAGCTGATCGTGTCGGATCCGGCGGCGGCGATGGCAAACCTGGCCAGTTGGGTGGTTGCTGAAGCCGTGGCCGATGGCCTGGTCTCGGTAGGGGTGACGGGTTCGTCAGGTAAGACCAGTACCAAAGACCTGGTTGCTGCGGTGCTGGCTCGTCGTGGTCCGACCGTGTCACCGGTCGGTTCGGCGAACAATGAGATCGGTGCCCCGCTGACGGCGTTGACCATTAATAGTGAAACCGCATATCTGGTCAGTGAGCTGGGGGCACGCGGTCCCGGCCATGTTCGGTGGCTTTGCGATGTGGTTCATCCTCTAATCGGTGTGGTGACCAATGTCGGACACGCTCATGTGGGCGAGTTCGGATCGGTGGCTGCGATCGCAGAGGCGAAGAGCGAGCTGGTTCAGGTGCTTCCTGCGTCTGGTTGGGCCGTATTGAATGGGGACGACAGTCGTGTCGCGGCGATGAGCGAAAGAACGCCGGCGTCGTGCGCGGTTTTTTCCCGAGACGGAAAGCCGGGCTTTGGCGATCTGCGTGTTTGGGCCGAAGCCATCACTGTGGACCACCGACAGCGAGCGACATTCACTCTTCATACCGTCGGAGCGGTTTCGGGCACAGCGTCGGTGAGTTTGCAGGTCAACGGGATTCACCAAGTAAGCAATGCGTTGGCTGCGGCCGCAGTTGGAATGAGTCAGGGGATGACTCCAACGCAGGTTGCGGAAGCGTTGTCTGAAGCGAAGGCAGCATCGCGGTGGCGCATGGAAGTCATTGAAGCTCCCGATGACGTCGTGGTGATCAATGACTCCTACAATGCAAACCCTGATTCGATGGCGGCGGCATTACGGGCGCTTGCTGGAATGAGGCAGGATTCTGGCCGACTGATTGCGGTTCTCGGGGACATGCTGGAGCTGGGAGACGACGCAGATGCCGCCCACCGCGCGGTGGGTGAGTTGGCAGGCGACCTGGGTGTCACGCACCTCTTGGCCATCGGTGAATTCGCTGAACAGATGACCCAGTCTGCCGCCAGGTTGGGAGTGCATGTGGGGGTGTATTCGTCGGTGAGTGAGCTGACGCACGCTGCAGAAATCTTGGTGGAACCGCGTGATGTCGTCCTCGTGAAGGCCTCCCGAGGACTAGCGTTGGAGTCCGTGGCCGAACGTCTTGCTGATCCCCAGACCACGGAGCGTGATCGATGAGAAATATTCTGTTGGCGGGCGCGATCGCCATGATCGGGACGCTGATCGGCACGCGCTATGCCATTAAGTTCTTGGTGAGCCGCGGTTACGGCCAGTTCATCAGGGAAGATGGCCCCACCAGCCACCACACCAAGCGTGGTACTCCCACCATGGGCGGCATTGTCATCATCATCTCGGTGGTGTTCGCCTATGCGATCGCTCACCTCACGACCTGGAGTCGTCCGACCGCATCCGGATTGTTGTTGATCGGACTGTTCACGGGCCTGGGTCTGGTCGGGTTCATGGACGACTGGATCAAGATCAGCAAGGCTCGGTCTTTGGGTTTGAGCGCTTGGATGAAGCTCTCCTTGCAGGGGCTGGTTGCGGTCACTTTCGCCGTACTGTCTTTGCTCTACGTCAACGGCAAAGGCCTATCACCAGCCAGTTCGGCGATTTCCTTTCTTCGGGACATCCCGTGGCTTCAGCTTCCGCTCTGGGCCGCAGTGATCTGGATCGTGTTCTTGATCGCAGCCTGGTCGAATGCGGCGAACCTCACTGACGGGCTTGATGGGCTCGCGACCGGGGCAGCTGCGATGGTTTTTGCCGCCTACACCATCGTGAGCATTTGGCAGTTCAACCA
This sequence comes from uncultured Propionibacteriaceae bacterium, assembly GCA_964458365.1. Lineage (GTDB taxonomy): Bacteria > Actinomycetota > Actinomycetes > Propionibacteriales > Propionibacteriaceae > Propionicimonas. The sequence continues at coordinate 2,285 of CAYWIN010000092.1, read as the reverse complement.
GTCGTGTCTGAACAAGCCCACCATTCCCGGTCTCACCTCGCTGTGCTACACCATGGCAAGTCCTTATGACCTTGCCGTGGTTTCAGTCGCCCTGGCGGGGGCATGCTTCGGATTCCTTTGGTGGAATGCCAGCCCGGCCAAGATCTTCATGGGCGATACCGGGTCACTTGCTATCGGCGGGGCCTTGGCCGGACTTTCTGTCCTGTCACGTACCGAGATGCTGATGGCTGTCGTTGCTGGCCTGTTCGTGATCATCACGTTTTCTGTGGTGCTTCAAGTCGGGTGGTTCAAGCTCTCTGGCGGTAAGCGTCTGTTCAAGATGGCTCCGCTGCAGCATCACTTTGAGCTGATGGGGTGGAAGGAAGTCACCATCACTATCCGCTTTTGGATCATTTGTGGACTCTTCGTTGCCGTTGGGTTGGGTCTGTTCTATGCCGAATGGGTGGCATCAGGAGTTGGGCAAGAGGTCGTTCGGTGAAGTCGTGGATTCCCAACGCTGACCGGCTTTCGCCCTGGCCACAGGCCAACGTTGTGGTGGCCGGGCTGGGTACTTCTGGTTTCGCTGCAGCTGACGGCCTGATTGATCTGGGTGCACAGGTGCTGGTTCTTGACGAATCAGAAAGCTCCGAAAACAAGGAGAAAGCCACCGTCTTAGAGATGCTGGACGCTGAGGTACGTCTCGGGCCTGGCGCCACCGCCACATTGCCTGATGATGTCGATCTCGTTGTCACCTCGCCAGGCTGGCTTCCGTCCTCGCCGCTTCTAATCCAAGCCCAGCTTCGCGGGATTCCCATTTGGGGAGAGGTCGAACTGGCCTGGCGTATGACCTTGCCGGATCGTCAAGTGCCTTGGTTGGCTATCACTGGCACGAACGGCAAAACCACCACCGTCGGAATGCTCGCATCCATGTTGACGGCGGCTGGTTTGAAGACGTCGGCGGTGGGTAATGTCGGGCGTCCGATCGTGGAAGCGGTTCTCGACGATGTTGCCTACGATGTGCTCGCGATTGAGCTGTCGAGCTTCCAATTGCATTGGATGCGCTCGGTGAGTCTTCATTCGGCGGCGGTATTGAACCTCGCCCCGGACCATCTGGAGTGGTACGCAGACACGGCGGGATGGGATGAGGGCGTCCGTGATTCGATGACGGCATATGTCGCAGACAAAGCTCGAATCTACGAGCGTGTGCAGGCTGCATGCGTCTACAACGTGCAAGATCCGAAGACCGAACAACTCGTCGTTGACGCCGACGTGATGGAAGGCGCTCGGGCCATCGGGTTCACGCTGGGCGTGCCCGGGCCGTCGATGTTGGGGGTCGTCGATGACGTGTTGGTCGATCGGGCGTTCATCGCACAGCGGGCCGATTCTGCGATCGAGATTGCCAAAGTCTCCGACGTATCACCCCAGGCGCCACACAATGTGGCCAATGCACTTGCCGCAGCGGCCTTGGCTCGTTCGGTCGGCGCTCCGCCGCAAGCCATCTCCGAGGGTTTGCGCAGCCTGAAGTTGGGAGATCACCGGATTCAAACCATCGCCGAAGTGGGGAGGGTCCGCTTTGTTGACGATTCAAAGGCGACGAATCCCCATGCGGCAGCGGCTTCTTTGGCTGCTTTCGATTCTGTGGTGTGGGTTGCTGGCGGACAGGCCAAAGGAACGACCTTCGACGAACTCGTGTCTCAAGTGGCACACAAATTGAGGGCAGTTGTGGTTTTGGGGGTTGATCGAGAGGTTGTTGCCGGTGCGATCCGGCGACACGCACCGCAGGTACCGCTGAAGGTGATTGAGCTCGGCGATCATGGAGCTATGCATCAAGCGGTTCAGTGGGCAGCTTCCCGGGCATGTCCCGGGGACGTGGTGTTGCTCGCCCCCGGTTGTGCCAGCAAAGACATGTACCCCAGCTATGCGGCGCGAGGCGAGGCTTTCGCGGCAGCGGTTGCGGAATTGGGCGGATAGGGGGCGACTCAAGTTGGCGATCCTGGCTTCCCCCATTGTGGATCGTCACGAAACGAAATCGGCGACCGGATCATCGGTCCGCCGTAAGAGTCTCGTGGTCGAACTGTTGTCCCATCCCCTGGCCAGCTTCTATTTGGTCTTGGTCCCTGCAGTGTTGTTGCTCGCGCTGGGCATGATGATGGTCCTTTCCGCTTCCAGCGTGTATGCCTACACCGGCTGGGGTGACGCCTACTACTTCGTGAAACGCCAAATGGCATTTCTTGTTGTCGGTGGCCTATTCGCCTGGGTGTTGGCCCGTTCCAAGCCGGAAAAACTGCAATGGCTGGGGTGGGTTC
>CAYWIN010000091.1:0-8231 GCA_964458365.1 uncultured Propionibacteriaceae bacterium | reverse complement strand
AGATTCCATTCACCAAGGAAGACTTCCCCGACCCCGAGACCCCGGTGACCGCCACAAATTGGCCGAGCGGGAAACTCACCGTGACGTCACGCAGATTGTTCTCCGTGGCGCCATGAACCACCACAGCCTTACCGGTGGACGGGCGCCGTCGAACCGGCATGGGGATCGAGCGACGACCGGCCAAATAGGCCCCCGTCAACGATTCGGGATTGCTGAGAAGCTCTTCGACAGGTCCAGAGACCACGACTTCACCACCATGCTCGCCCGCACCAGGACCGATATCGACGACCCAATCACTTGCTCGAATGGTGTCTTCGTCGTGCTCAACCACAATCAGGGTGTTGCCCAGCGACTTCAGTCGAAGCAATGTCTCGATCAGACGATGGTTGTCGCGCTGGTGCAGACCGATCGACGGCTCGTCCAAAACATAGAGCACCCCGACCAGACCCGAACCGATCTGGGTCGCGAGTCGGATCCGCTGAGCTTCACCACCAGACAGACTGCCCGCAGATCGGGAGAGCGTCAGATAATCCAGTCCGACATCGAGCAAGAACCGGATCCGCTCGTTGATCTCCTTGATTAATCGCGCGGCTATGGTGGATTGACGCTCGGTGAGTTCCAGACTGCTCATGAATGTGGCGAGGTCGCCAATGCTCAAGGCCGACACCTGGGCAATGTTCTTCCCGCCGACCGACACCGCCAACGAAGACGGTTTGAGTCGCGCCCCATGGCAGGTCAGACACGGCACCTCCCGCATATATCCCGCAAACCGCTCTCGCGCATTGTCGGAGGCAGCTTCGGCATGACGACGACGCACGTAAGGCAGTGCGCCTTCGTATTTGGCCTGATAGGTGTGCTCCCGGCCGTGGCGCGTTCGGTGGTGCACCGTCACCTTTCCCGGGATCCCGCCCAACAGAAGCGTCTGGATCGGTGCCGGAAGCTCATTCCATGGGGTGTCAACGCTGAACCCCTCTTTTTCGGCCAGAGCTAAAAAGATGTTCTGAAAGAAGCCCGCAACATAGGGCGTGGTCCAAATCGTGATGGCACCTTGGGCCAGGCTCTTGCTGGTGTCCGGCACGATGAGCTCAGGATCAACCTCCATACGTGTGCCGATTCCCGAACATGCCGGACACGCCCCCCAAGGGGCGTTGAAGGAGAACTGCCGAGGCTCCAATTCTTCAATGGCAACATCGTGGCCATTGGGACAAGCCAACCGCTCCGAAAAGCCGCGCTCACGTTGCGGGTCGTCGGCGGGACGGTCAACGAACTCGACGGTCAGCAGCCCACCGGCCAGTTGAAGACCTGTCTCCACAGAGTCCGTGAGCCGCTGCTTCATCGAAGGCTTCACCGCAAGACGATCAACGATCACATCGACGGAATGCTTGCGTTGCTTGTCAAGCTTTGGTGGCTCGCTGAGCTGGTACAACTCGCCATCGACCCGGATTCGCGCGAAACCCTGTGAGGCGAGTTGCCGGAACAGTTCGATGTACTCACCTTTTCGCCCGCGGACCACAGGAGCGAGGATCTGGAAGCGCGTGCCCTCGGGCAAGGCCAGCAGGCGGTCGGTGATTTGTTGGGGGCTCTGTTTGGCAATTGCCTCGCCGCATTCCACGCAATGCGGCTGGCCGATCCGGGCGTACAGCAGCCTCAGATAGTCGTAGATCTCGGTGATTGTGCCCACCGTCGAGCGCGGGTTGCGGCTCGTCGACTTCTGGTCGATCGACACCGCTGGGGAGAGCCCTTCGATGAAATCGACGTCGGGCTTATCCATCTGTCCCAAGAACTGTCGGGCGTAGGACGAGAGACTCTCGACATAGCGCCGCTGCCCCTCGGCAAAAATTGTGTCGAAGGCGAGGCTGGATTTCCCCGATCCCGACAATCCAGTGAAGACAATCATCGAGTCTCGAGGCAGGCTGAGGCTCACATTGCGAAGGTTGTGTTCCCGGGCTCCGCGAACAATCAAACGGTCTGGCACGTCACTCATGGTAGATCGTGGATCGGACAGTCCTCGCGTCGGGATTGGCCCCATGCCCCAGAAGCCCATAGGTTTGCCTACATGGTTTCGTACCTGGGCGAGGTTCCGGTGGATGATGTCCACCGCTGGAAGACCGAGGCAACCCAGCGCCTCTTGGGTTCAACGATCTCGCTCACCGAGTCCGAATGGCACCAGCCCGTTGCTCTTCCTGGCTGGACGCGCGCACATGTCACGACCCATCTGGCGCGACATGCCGACTATCTGCGCTCGGTCTTGCTCGCGATTCGAGCCGGGGCGAGCCAACCTCCCCCTCCCTCTCGTGCCGAACAGCGTCGACAGCTTGAGCGCGGCGCCGACCGTCGTGGCATCGAACTACAGATTGATCTCGACGCCGCGACCGGTGGCCTGCAGAAGGCCATCGAAAACACAACCGACTGGACGCCTGTCATCCAATTGAATTCTGCTCAGCTCCCGTTGTCGGCGTTGCCGCTGGCGCGTCTGCACGAAATCACCGTGCATCACCTCGACCTGAACGACGCCATGGAGGTGGACTCCATCTCGGCGGACCCTGCCGAATGGTTGCTGCGCTGGGTGGTGTTTCGTCTTCGCGACGCGAACCTGCCGCGTCTGACGCTGAGCGGCGACAGGGTGCATGCCGAAATCGGTCGGGGCGACCGGGAACCGATCGAAGTACTCGGCACGGACGTGCGTCTGTGGGGGTGGCTGACCGGGAGGCTCGGCCCAGAATCGGTCGTGGGGGCAGACGATCTGCGCTTACCCCTCCTGCCTTGAGGCCTCGTCTCGACCAGACTTGATCAGGCTCGCCACCGTGGTCACGACGAGGGTGCCAATAATGATGACCAGCGAAACCCAGATAGGGAAATCGAAACTCAGGCCGAGCTGCGTGTCCACGTTGTACTCGTGCAATGCCTCCAAAACCAGCTTGACACCGATGAACGCCAAGATGACGGCCAGCCCTACCGACAGGTAGACCAGCCGCTGCAGCAGTTCACCAATCAGGAAATAGAGCTGCCGAAGACCCATCAAAGCGAACACATTGGCCGCAAACACGAGATACGGCTCCTGGGTGAGACCGTAGATGGCCGGAATCGAATCCAACGCAAAAAGCAGGTCCGTGGTGCCTAGGGCCACGATCACGAACAGCATGGGCGTGATCAAACGACGATGGTTGATCTTCACCACCAGCTTCGTGCCGTGAAACTCCTCGGTGGAACGAAAGGTTCTGCGCACCCAACGCATCACCGCGTTCTCGGTAACTTCGTCTTCGTCACCGGGCCGCAGGAAATCCAGGTAGAGCTTGATCGCGGTGTAGATCAGGAATCCTCCGAAGAGGAAGAAGATCCAACTGAAGGCTTCAATCGCGGCGGCGCCGATGGCGATGAAGATTCCACGGAAGATCAGCGCCAAGATGATGCCAAACATCAAGGCATACTGCTGCAGCTGCCGCGGCACCCTCAGGTTCGCCATGATCAGCACAAAGACGAACAGGTTGTCCACGCTCAGGCTGTACTCGGTAAGCCAGCCGGCGAAGAACTGCCCCGCGAAGTGACCACCCGCAAAGTACCAAATGCCCACCCCGAAAAGCACAGCCAGCGCTGAGAAGGATGCGATGGCGAGCCCGGCCTCTTTCATAGATGGTTCGTGTGGGCGCCGCCCAATGTAGAAAAGGTCGATTCCAAGCACCAGCACCATGATGGCTACTGTGATCAGCCACACTTCGGGAGTGACGTTCATAGGGACGTCGGCGGTGCCGGGCATAGGCGTTCCTTTCCGCGCGAAACCGGCGAAGGCATGCACCGCAGAGCGCAGTCAGCATTGTCCCAGCCAATCGGGACTGCCGCCAAACGGTTGCTCAGTCGGTGGCCGCAACAATCTGCCGCAGAGTCTTCTTCAGGTCCGCCACTTCATCGCGCAGCCGTGCAGCCACCTCAAATTGCAGCTCGGCGGCAGCGGCATGCATCTGGCCAGCCAGTTCCTCGATCAGACCGGCCAGTTCAGCGGCCGGCAGCTCCCCCAGATCTCGGACGGCTTCCCCAGGCATCACCGGGACGCCCCGCGCACCGCGCCCCGCGGCTTGGGCAACCAACTCACTGGTGTCGGCGTCTTCCCGAGCCAAGAGGTCAGTCAGGTCGGCAATCTTCTTGCGCAGCGGCTGCGGATCAATGCCGTGAGCGGTGTTGTAGGCGATCTGTTTGGCTCGCCGGCGGTTAGTCTCATCAATCGCCGCAGCCATCGACGGAGTGATCTTGTCGGCGTACATGTGCACTTGTCCGGCCACATTTCGCGCGGCACGTCCAATGGTCTGGATCAGCGACCGCTCAGAACGCAGGAACCCTTCTTTGTCCGCATCCAGAATCGAGACCAAACTCACTTCGGGAAGATCGAGTCCTTCGCGAAGCAGGTTGATGCCGACCAAGACATCGAAAACCCCCATCCGAAGCTCCCGAAGAAGCTCGATGCGACGCAGAGTGTCCACCTCGGAATGGAGATACCGAGTTCGCACTCCGTTCTCCACCAAATAGTCGGTGAGTTCCTCGGCCATCTTCTTGGTCAACGTGGTGACCAGCACCCGCTCATCTCGCTCGGCTCGTTGCCGAATCTCGGCCATCAGGTCATCAATTTGGCCCTTAGTCGGCTTGAGCACGATCTCTGGATCAACCAGTCCGGTGGGGCGGATCAGTTGCTCCACCACCTGGTCAGCTTTGGCCATTTCGTAGGGGCCTGGCGTCGCTGATAGATAGACGGTTTGGCCGATACGCTCCACGAATTCTTCCCAGCGCAACGGGCGATTGTCCATCGCGGAGGGCAACCGGAATCCGTGCTCAACCAGGGTTCGTTTGCGCGACATATCGCCCTCATACATGCCACCGATTTGCGGAACAGTCACGTGGGATTCGTCGATGACGAGCAGGAAGTCCTCGGCGAAGTAGTCCAGCAGACAGTTCGGTGCGCTGCCTTGAGGCCGCCCATCGATGTGGCGGGAGTAGTTCTCGATCCCCGAACAGGTGCCAATCTGTCGCATCATCTCCAGGTCGTAACTTGTGCGCATCCGGAGCCGCTGAGCTTCCAGCAACTTGTTTTCCGACTGAAGCTCAGCCAAACGGACCTCAAGTTCGGTCTCGATTTCCCCGATCGCACGTTCCATCCGTTCGGGACCGGCCACGTAGTGGGAGGCGGGAAAGACATAAATCTCGGAGTCATTACTCAAAACCTCGCCGCTGACCGGATGCAAAGTGGACAAGGCTTCGAGTTCGTCGCCGAAGAACTCGATCCGGACCGCATGCTCTTCATACATAGGGAAGACTTCGACGGTGTCGCCTCTGACGCGGAAGGTGCCACGGGTTCCCGCCAGATCGTTTCGCGCGTATTGGATGTCGACCAGGCGGCGCAGCAGCGTGTCACGGTCGATCTCTTCTCCAACCCGCAGCCGAATCATTCGGTCAACATATTCCTGCGGGGTCCCCAAGCCGTAGATCGCAGAAACCGTGGCAACCACAACAACGTCGCGCCTCGTCAGCAGCGAGTTCGTTGCGGAGTGACGGAGTCTCTCGACCTCTTCGTTGAGTGACGAATCCTTTTCGATATAGGTGTCTGTCTGTGGAACGTAGGCCTCTGGCTGGTAGTAGTCGTAGTAGGAGACGAAGTACTCCACGGCGTTTTCCGGAAAGAACTGCCGAAGCTCATTTGCGAACTGAGCGGCCAGCGTCTTGTTTGGCTGCATCACCAGGACCGGGCGCTGCAGCCTTTCGGCCAGCCAGGCCACCGTGGCCGTCTTTCCCGTGCCGGTGGCTCCCAACAACACAACATGTTGATCGCCGTTGTTCACGGAACGCTCAAGTTGGTCAATCGCTGCTGGCTGGTCTCCGGCCGGGTCAAAGTCCGCAACGACACGTAACGGCGCTAGTCGCCGCTGAACATCAGTAATCGGTCGCACCCCGGTAAGCATAGGTGGGCCTACTGACACTCATTCGTCCGTCGGGAAAAGCCCCCGAGTAGACAGGTCAGATGGCGTCGCGAGCGAGCTTACGCAGAGTTGGCCATAGCTGATCCACCCGGGCGCACAGTTCACTCACCGAGCCATCGTTGGTTATCACCAGATCTGCCCGGGCCAGTCGCGCCTCACGGCTTGCCTGAGCCGACATCCGCGCCGTCACCGAATCATCATCCAGACCATCTCGGGCACGGAGTCGTCTTCGTTGGCTATCAGGATCGGTATCGACAACAATCACCCGATCAAAGGCGTCGGCCTGCGCGGTCTCGACCAACAGCGGAATCACGTGGACGACGACCGCGCCCGGTGGTGCTTGCTCAGCGAGCACGGCGGAAAGAGCGCGCACTCGCGGATGAATAATCGCTTCCAGATCTGCACGAGCCTGGGAGTCAGCGAAGATGATCTCGGCCAGCGCGGAACGATCAAGCTCGCCCGCATCAGTGATCACACCCGGCCCGAACCGAGCGGCCACCTGCGCCAGCCCGGAACTTCCCGGTTCGACCACCTGCCGCGAGAGCTGGTCAGAGTCGATAATGATCGCCCCTAACTCGGCCAGCCGATCAGCGACGACCGACTTCCCCGAGGCGATTCCCCCCGTCAGAGCAACATGCGCTACCACGGCCAGGCGCCTTGGACCGTCTTCACCAGATCCGCCGCCTCCGATGCCGCATCGCTGCCCTCTGGCTCGGTCAATACCTGCACGGCAATCAAATAGGTGCCGGAATTTGAGTCGAGAACGACGTCAACAATCTGACGAGCTCGCTCCCGGTTGAAGCGACCGGTCGCTGTGGCTCGGGCCTGCCTGACTGCGGTGGTTGACACATCTTTGATGCTTCCCGATGCCCCGACGAACGGCGATTTGGCCGCGACCAGTGCGCGTGGCAGAAGCTTCGTGACCACTCCGATGTCAGTCGAAGCGGTCATGAAGATCACGCGATTGTTCTTCCGGCTGGCAACCACTCGGTTTGCGCCGTCCGCACCCGCCCCCCAGGACTCACCCAGAGCTGTCGTGACCTGGCCATACAAACTTCCTAGGTCGGAACCCGGTTCAATCTCTGATCCAAATCCTTCGACACTTTCCGCGCGAGCCAAAAACGGAGCCCCGCCTCCAATTTCCATGCCCGTTGCTACCAACACGGCCACGCCAACCGCGCCGCCAATCAAGGCCAGCACCGTTCGACGGCTCGGCCCTGAGGACACCGGCGATTCGGAGGGCGTAGAGGGTTCTGAGTGCACCACCGGCCCCGAACCCCGCATCTGCGTCTCGCTGATGGCCTGTTCGGGTGTCCCCTGTTCTGGGCTCGGATAGTTTTCGTACTCAGTGATCCTGCTCTTGGTCACGGTAGGGCCTCCTCGAATGACGCGCTCTCAGCATGCCAGCCTCGCGATCTGACGCAAGGGCACGACCTCAGAATGCAAAAGCGGGCCCTCGGGAAACCCGAGAACCCACCTTGCATGGATAGCGTTAGCGGCTGCCCGTCAACTTCTCGCGCAGTGCCTGCAATGCCTCGTCGGAGGCCAGGGAGCCTTCTTCGGTGACATCTTCAGCGCCACCAGCGGAGTAGGCCGCCGTGTTGGCTTCGTCGACCGCGGCCTGCACATCGGCAGCTTCGGCCTCCTCAACCTGCTTCTTGTGAGCCAGCCACCGGGCCTGGGCCTCGGCATACTGCTGTTCCCACGCACGCTGCTGTTCCTCGTAACCCGGCTTCCATTCCTGGGTCTCCGGATCGAAGCCTTCAGGATAGATGTAGTTGCCGGCCTCATCGTAGGAGGCGGTCATGCCATAAAGCGCCGGATCGAAGTCATCTGCCGCGACGTCGACTCCCTCATTGGCCTGCTTGAGGCTGAGGCTGATCCGACGACGTTCGAGATCGATGTCGATGATCTTGACCATGACTTCGTCGTTGACCGTAACAACCTGCTCGGGAATCTCCACGTGACGCTCGGCCAGCTCGGAGACGTGCACCAGGCCTTCGATGCCTTCCTCGACCCGGACGAAAGCACCGAAAGGCACCAACTTGGTGACCTTGCCTGGCACGATCTGCCCGATCTGGTGAGTCCGCGCGAAGGTCTGCCAGGGATCTTCCTGAGTGGCCTTCAACGACAGCGAAACGCGCTCGCGGTCCATGTCGACGTCAAGCACCTCAACGGTGACCTCGTCGCCAACCTCAACGACCTCGTTCGGATGGTCGATGTGCTTCCAGCTCAGCTCGGAGACGTGCACCAGGCCGTCCACGCCGCCCA
>CAYWIN010000090.1:0-8268 GCA_964458365.1 uncultured Propionibacteriaceae bacterium | reverse complement strand
CGGATGATTCTGGCCTTTGGCGCGAAGCTCGGTGAACTCCGGAGCGCCGGCGTCCTGATCGCCAATGAAACGTCGAGCGAACTCGCCATTTTGGATATCAGTCAAGACGGCCTTCATGTTGTCTTTCACGTGCGGGTCGATCACTCGGGGGCCCGAGACATAGTCACCATATTCAGCGGTGTCGGAAACCGACCAACGCTGCTTGGTGATGCCGCCTTCGTTGATCAAGTCAACGATTAGCTTCAACTCGTGCAGCACCTCGAAGTAGGCGACCTCCGGCTGATATCCGGCTTCTGTCAGGGTTTCAAAGCCGTACTGGATCAGCTGCGAAACACCACCGCACAGGACGGCCTGCTCCCCAAAGAGGTCAGTTTCGGTTTCTTCGGTGAAGGTGGTCTTGATGCCACCGGCCCGCAGCCCGCCAATCGCCTTGGCATACGACAGAGCCAGCGGCCAAGCGTTGCCGGTCTCATCCTTCTCGACGGCAACGATCACCGGCACGCCACGGCCTTCGGTGTACTCGCGGCGCACCAAGTGGCCGGGGCCCTTCGGAGCGACCATGCACACGTCAACGCCAGCAGGCGGGGTGATGTAGCCGAATCGAATGTTGAAACCATGCGCAAAGAACAAGGCATCGCCCGGTACCAGGTTCGGCGCAATCGCTTCGGCATAGAGGTGCCGTTGCGCCTGGTCGGGAGCCAGGATCATGATCAGATCGGCTTCCTCGGCGGCCTGCGCCGGAGTAACGACCCGCAGCCCCTGAGCTTCGGCCTTGGCCCAGCTCTTGGAGCCTTCGCGCAGTCCAACTCGGACGTCCACGCCCGAATCACGCAGGGACAGCGCATGGGCGTGACCCTGGCTGCCATATCCGATCACCGCGACGTTTCGCCCCTGGATGACCGAAAGGTCAGCATCGGCGTCGTAGAACATTTCTGCCATTGGGTTCCTTCTCACTCCTGATTAGTCCGAGGAGCCATTGCTCGGACGGTTCTTATCGATCTTGGCACGATCTGACAGTGAACGCCCACCGCGCCCAAGTGCGACCAGCCCAGATTGGACCAGCTCCCGCACTCCATAGGGATGCAACATTTCCAAGAGAGCATCAAGCTTGTCCGGCGACCCGGTGGCCTCGATGGTCATTGCGTCATTGTGGACATCCACCGTCTTGCCGCGGAACAACTGAACAATCTCGATGATCTGGCTTCGCGTGGCCGGGTCGGCCTTCACCTTGATCAGCACAAGTTCGCGACGAACCGAGGCATGATCCTCGAGTTCGACAATCTTGAGCACCTCAACGAGTTTGTTGAGTTGCTTCACGATCTGTTCCAGCACCTGCTGGCTGCTGACCGCGACCTGGACGGTGATCCTGGAGAACTCCTCATTTTCGGTCGGACCGACAGCGAGGGATTCGATGTTGTAGCCACGGCGAGCGAATAGGCCCGCGATTCGTGCAAGCACGCCCGGCTTGTTCTCCACCAAAACGCTCAGGGTATGGGTGTTCACAGGTCTTCCTCCCCGCTCCAGTCGGGAGCCATGTCCCGGGCAATCTTGATGTCGTCGTTGCTGGTGCCCGCCGGAACCATCGGCCAAACCATGGCATCCTTGTGCACCACGAATTCCACCACGACAGGACGATCATTGATCTCCATCGCCTGGTTGATCACCTGATCAACCTCTTCGGCCGTCTCCGCTCGCAAACCAACAGCCCCCATCGCTTCAGCGAGTTTGGGGAAATCCGGCACGAGGTGCGACTTCAGGTTCGTGTTCGAGTAACGCTCGTCGTAGAACAACGCCTGCCATTGGCGCACCATGCCCAGGCTGCGGTTATTGAGCACTGCAACCTTGACCGGGATCCCTTCCAAGAAGCAGGTGACCAGTTCCTGGTTCGTCATCTGGAAACAGCCATCGCCGTCGATTCCCCACACCACGTCATCAGGACGACCCAGCTTCGCGCCCATCAAGGTGGGGACGCAGTAGCCCATCGTTCCGGCTCCGCCAGAGTTGAAGAACTTGCCAGGACGTTCATGCGGCAGCAGGTGGGCAGCCCACATTTGGTGCTGACCCACGCCGGCGACGAATGTCGCGTCCGGACCGGCAATTTCACCCAGCCGCTTGATCACATATTCCGGGCTCAACAAGTCGTCGTGCATCGCGGGGAATTCCGTGGTCTCGTAGCGATCCCGCAACGAATCCAGGTATCCGACCCAGGCGCTCAGATCCGGACGCGGCTGCCCGGCCAAGGCTGCATTGAGCTCAGTCAGTACCTCATTAAGATCACCCACGATCGGCACATCTGCCAGCCGGTTCTTGCTGATCTCGGCGGCATCAATATCGGCGTGAATCACCTTCGCGTGAGGGGCGAAAGAGTCGAGCTTGCCGGTCACCCGATCATCAAAGCGGGCACCCAGCGTGATCAGCAGATCCGACTGCTGCATGGCGCCCACCGAAGCGACCGTTCCGTGCATGCCGGGCATGCCGTAATTCAGCGGATGACTGTCGGGAAAAGCTCCACGAGCCATCAACGTGGTGACCACCGGAATCTGGGTGATCTCCACGAACTGCGCAAGTGCGTCCCACGCCCGGGCACGGTTCACACCGCCGCCGAGGTACACCACAGGCTTTTTCGCCTCGCTGATCAGACGCGCGGCTTCGCGGATCTGCTTGCCGTGCGGCTTGGTCACCGGACGGTAGCCCGGAAGGTCCAGTTCTTCAGGCCACACAAACTCCGTACGTGAAGTCAACGCGTCCTTGGCGATGTCCACCAGCACCGGGCCGGGACGTCCGGTCTTTGCCAGGTGGAATGCTGCAGCGATCGCATGGGGAATCTCACGCGCATCAGTGACCAAGAAGCTGTGTTTGGTGATCGGGAAGGTAATTCCTCGAATGTCGGCTTCCTGGAAGGCGTCGGTGCCGATCGAGCCGCTGACCACCTGTCCAGTGATCGCTACCATCGGAATCGAGTCCATGTAGGCGTCCGCAATTGCGGTCACCAAGTTGGTCGCACCCGGCCCAGACGTTGCAATGCAGACGCCAACTCGGCCAGTGGCCTGGGCATAACCCTCAGCCGCATGACCCGCACCCTGTTCATGGCGAACCAGGATGTGACGGATCTTTGAGTCGTAGAGCGGGTCGTAGGCCGGCAGGATCGCCCCGCCAGGGATTCCAAAGATGACCTCGACTCCGACCTGTTCCAGGGACTTGACCAGCGATTGCGCACCCGTCATCGACTGTGGTGACTCTCCTGGCATCTTTACCTCGATTCTTCTTGGTGTGAACGTACGGACGCAGAAAAAAACCCCCGCTGCAAGCGCAGGCGAGGGAGCGTGTCGGGTTGAGTGATCTCAGCCGACACGCTTACTTACTACGAGAAGGAAATTCCGCACGGGTACAGATTCGCCGTCCCAGCCCTGGCTTGTCAACACAAGCCACACCCATTCCACATGGTGAGCCGACGGGAATATCTCAACCCACCGGTTCGACTTCCCCGCGTGAGCCAGGTCAATCCTCACCCAAGGCTGGCAACTCGACACGCCGATCAGTGATGATGTCATCAGAGAGCAATTGCCTATAGAAAGACCCCCCACCATGTTTGACGCAACTCTCCCCCGAGGATTTGCGCGCACCTGCATCAGCCTCACAGCAGCAACAGCGCTGCTGACCGGACTCTCGGCCACGGTCCCCGCCCACGCCGATTCCGCCGTCTCAACCACCAGTCGCAGCGTCGTTGTCACCGGCGCAGGCTGGGGTCACGGGAAAGGTATGTCGCAATACGGCGCCTACGGCGCAGCCAAAAAGGGGCTTGCTTACAACAGCATCCTGAGCTTCTACTACCCCGGAACGTCACTTAAGTCGACATCTGCCATCACTATGCGGGTGTGGATCACCGACGACACCAACAGAGTTCTCCTGGTTCACCCCGCCAAGGGTCTGCAGGTGTACGACTCCTCGGGGCACAAACTCAACCTTCCCTACAGTTCGACGTACACCCGGTGGAAGGTTGCCCGCAGCACCAAGACCGGCAATGTGCTGTATTACCGCAGCAAAGCGGGGAAATGGGTGCGCTACTCGGCAAAGCTTGTCGCTAAGCAATCCTGGTTGGTCCGCAACACTCGCACGGCCACCGTCGGTTTGGTGATGCCCGGCGGGAAACTGCGGACGTATTCCGGTGCGCTCGGCGTCCAGTTCCGTTCCGGAACCGCCATCACGGTCAACTACGTGAACCTGGAAACATATTTGCGCTCCGTGGTGCCCAGCGAGATGCCTTCCAGTTGGGGCACCGCTTCAGCCAAGGGATTTGAGGCGTTGAAAGCACAGTCGGTCGCCGCACGAACCTATGCGCTGCGCGAGAAGGCCGCCAAGACGTCAAGCTACGCCTACGACATCTGCGACACGTCAGCCTGCCAGGTGTACAAAGACAACCGTTACCGGGCCACGACCAGCGACCAAGCCATCGCCAAGACGGCACGGCGCGTCCTCTACTACGGCAGCAAGCCTGCGTTGACGCAGTTCACCAGCTCCAACGGTGGATGGACTGCGGCGTACAGCGGCTACCCCTACCTGGTTGCCAAAAAGGACCCCTACGATCCGATCCACACATGGACCAAAACCATTGCCGCCAGCTCGATTGAGAAGGCTTACTCCAAAATTGGGACATTGAAGTCGGTCCAGGTCACCGCACGCACCGGTGTCGGTCCGTATGCCAGCAAGGGGCGAACCACGGCGATCAAACTCGTCGGCACCAAGGGCTCGATTAGCATCAGCGGCAGTTCGTTCAAGTCGAAATTTGGCTTGAAGGAAACGCTCTTCGCTTTCAGCGCTAAGTAAGGCGTGACAACGACGCGCTAACCAATGATCTGGCGGTGAACTGCTTCCACATCGATATCGGGTTCACGATCCATCAAGCCGGCCATGCCTGGTCGATCAGCGAATCGTGGAATCAGATGGATGTGCAGGTGAAAAACTTCCTGCCCGGCCACCGCACCGGTGTTCACCAAAAGGTTCATGCCGTCGGCGCCAAGCCGATCCATCAGCAGATGCCCGGTTGCGTTGATTGCTTCGGAGATTTCACTGAGTGCCTCGGGGCCCGCCAGGACGTCGTCCACATGACGACGAGGCACCACCAGAGTGTGGCCGCGATGCCACGGATTGATGTCGAGGAAGGCGATCGCCGAGTCGTCGGCGTAAACCTGACGAGACGGAATATCGCCAGCGATGATGGCACAGAAGAGGCAGTCCATAAGCTCAGCGTACGGCGAAACCCGCATGGTCGAGCGCATGCTTCACCTCGGCGATGGTGAGCACCTGGTAGTGAAAGACGCTCGCGGCGAGGACGGCATCAGCGCCCGCTCGGGCAGCATCAACGAAGTGCGCCGCCGTGCCCGCGCCGCCGGAGGCAATAACGGGCACCTCAACCACCGCCTTCACCGCCTCGATCATTTCCAGATCAAAACCGTCGGTGGTGCCGTCAGCATCCATCGAGTTCAGCAAAATCTCGCCAACTCCACGTTCGGCAGCTTCACGCACCCATTCGATGGCATCGCGTCCGGCAGAACGTCGACCGCCATGAGTGGTCACCCCAAAACCAGAGGGCATCCCCGTTTCGCGCCGAGCGTCCAAAGACAAGACCAAGACCTGGTTACCGAAGCGCTCCACGATCTGGTTGATCGCCGCAGGATGGTTGATGGCCCCGGTATTCATGCCCACCTTGTCGGCTCCCGACCGAAGTAACGTGTCGACATCGTTCGCGCTGCGCACTCCCCCGCCGACAGCCAACGGGATGAAGACGGTCTCAGCCGTGCGCTGCACCATTTCGTAGGTTGTCGCCCGACCCTGAGCTGAAGCCGAAATGTCCAAGAAGACCAGCTCATCAGCCCCCTGCTCGCCGTAGGCTGCGGCCAACTCCACCGGATCGCCCGCGTCGCGAAGGTTGAGGAAGTTCACCCCTTTCACGACGCGCCCGTCGTGAACGTCGAGACACGGAATGACCCTGATGGCTAACGACATGGCGCTCAGGCTATCCAACGAGGTGGCCGCGGGTGGACCACATCCACTCTGGGGTCAGTCTTCGAGCAACGCAACATCGACCACACCGCGGCGCGTTGCGGCAATCACCTGGCGCGCGGTGTCACGCAGCGTGCCGGGACCAGCAGCATTGGCTACCTGCCCGGCAATGTCGACAACCTGTCGCGCCCAACGAACGAAGTCTCCGGCCGTCAGATCGCACAGTTCCAGAACGAAGCTCAGCTCGGCCCCTGCAACCCAGGCATGAATCGCGGACCCGAAGCCTGTTTCGGGTTCAGGGTGCGGATCGAGACGACAATCAGTTTCGATGGCGCTGACGTCACGCCACACAGTTCGCAACCTCGCGTGGGCCTCTCGGCTGGCTCGATCGGGAAGCTCAAGGCGCTCGCCACGATCACCACCACGAGCTTCGTAAACCAAACACGACAGCACCGCGGCCAACTGCGGTGGCGTCAGCCCACCGAAGACGCCCGCACGGATGGATTCGGAGGTCACCAAGTCCAGTTCGGAATAGAGCCGGGACAACATGCGACCCGAATCGGTCACCGTCGATTCGACGCCCCCGGTGAGATACCCCAACGACTCCAACACCGAACAGATCCGATCAAAGCGCACCGCAATGGTGTTCGTCCGCCGTTCCACTTGACGTTGCACCGACTGGGCGTCCCGTTCGGCCCGAAGTGCCGCCTCAGCGAACCGCGCATGCTTCTCGCGATCCGGGCAGTGATGCACCGGATGCTCACGCATCGCCGTCCGCAGCGCCGCAACTTCGGCCATCACCTCCGCATCCGCCGGCAACGTTTCGGGCCGAGCATCTACCCCCCGTTGGCTGAGTTGATGCTCCATAGCCGCAGCCAGGCTCCGCTTCGCTGACCCGGACTGCGGGTCAAAATGCTTGCCAACCTTCACCCGTCCAATAACCAAGGGCGGATCTCGGAAGTCGGCGGCCGCCAATCGTTTCGTCTGACGCGCCGACGTCATCACCGCAGGCGCAGCGGAGCCCCGTCCGAGCGTGATGACGACCGCAGGTCCGCGATGGCGACCCAGTTCGAGATCGATGATGTCGCCGACCCGCAGCGCCTCCAAGGCCTGCAAAACCTCGGCTCGGCGATCGGCTTTTCGGGCACGAGCCGCCTGAGCTTCGCAGGCCGAGATTTCGGCCCGCAGTCGGAAATACTGTTCGGCGTCCCCTCGGTCACAGACCGCCTTCTCCCAGGCCTGTTGCGATTTGGCCCCCGAAGAAACGATTGATCGGGCAAGGCCAACCACCGAGCGATCTGATTGGAACTGGGCGAAAGACTGCTCCAACATCTGCCGGGCACGCTCGCGTCCGACCGTACCGACCATGTTCACAGCCATGTTGTACGTCGGACGGAAGGACGACTTCAACGGATACGTCCTGCGGGAAGCGAGACCGGCGAGAGCCCGTGGGTCCAGACCGGGCTGCCAGCACACCACCGCATGACCTTCAGTGTCGATGCCGCGCCGTCCGGCCCGTCCGGTGAGCTGAGTGAACTCGCCTGCGGTGATGTCGGCGTGTTGCTCCCCGTTGAACTTCACCAGCTTTTCCAGGACCACGCTTCGCGCAGGCATGTTAATTCCCAAAGCCAGAGTCTCGGTTGCAAAGACCACTTTGATCATCCCGCGAGTGAAACCCTCTTCGACAGCTTCTTTAAAGGCAGGCAGAAGCCCCGCATGGTGGGCGGCAATCCCGGCCAAAAAGGCATCTCGGAAGCTCTCGAAGTTCAGCGCATCAAGGTCAGCGTCACTGAGGGCCGAGGTGTGCCGATCCACAATTTCGGCAAGCTGAGTACGTTCGTGGGCACTGGTCAGGCGAAGCCCGGAATGCATCAGTTGCCCGACTGCAGTGTCACAGCCTTGTCGAGAAAAAATGAAGAAGATCGCCGGAAGCAGCCCCTCAGACCCCAAACGTTCCACGGTGGCGTCCCGGCGAGGCACCAGATGCCGACTGTTTTCCTGGCGGTAGTGAGCGGCACCCCCGCCATAACGGCCCGACCCGTATGAGACGTGACGTTTGCCGTTCCCCGATCGTCCCCGCGGACGGCGGCTGTCATCACGTTGGCTACGGCTTTCATCCTTAGCAATCCGGATAAGTTCGGGGTTAACCTCTTTGCCGCTGAAGAGTTCCACCAGCTGCCGGGAAACCATCACATGCTGGTAGAGCGGGACCGGGCGACGTTCACTGACCACCACGGCAACGTCGCCGCGAACCTCATTGAGCCAGTC
>CAYWIN010000089.1:0-8296 GCA_964458365.1 uncultured Propionibacteriaceae bacterium | reverse complement strand
GACTCAAGGTTCGCCCGGGATTGGCATGATGATGGCGATGGCCGGCTTCATTGGCTTCGAGGCCACGGCAATCTTCCGTGACGAGGCGAAGAACCCTGACAAGACGATTCCGCGGGCAACCTACGCGGCGGTGGCCCTGATCGGCATCCTGTACAGCTTCGTTTCCTGGGCAATCGTGATGGCTTGGGGTCCGAGCAAGGTCGTTTCGGTGGCCGCGGCCGATACCGGCGGCATGCTGATGAATACGGCGATGAAGTACCTGGGTGTGGTGGGTTCCACCACGACGTCGATTCTTCTGATCACCAGCCTCTTCGCCTGCGTGCTGTCCTTCCACAACGTGCTTACCCGCTACCAGCACGCGATGGGGAATGTGGGCTTGCTCCCAACCAAGTTGGGGACGGTGCACGAAAAGCACGGCTCACCGGCGGTCTCTTCGATGGTTCAGAGCGTCACCGCGGCGATCATCGTGGGCATCTTGGTCATCCTGGGCTGGGATCCGGTGATGCAGATCTTCACCTGGCTGTCGGGTATTTCAACGATCGCGATTGTGGTTCTGATGGCACTGACCTCGATTGCGGTGGTGGCTCACTTCGCGAAGGTGAACATTCCGGGCACGGCGTGGTCCACGCGCATCGCTCCCAGCGTTTCCGCAGTGGGTCTGTTGGCGGTGGCCGGTGTGATTGTCGCTTACTTCCCGACTCTGGTCGGGGACACCGGGTGGACGCTTTCGATCATCCTTCTCTCGACGGTTCCCATCGCCATCGCCATCGGTGTGGTGCAAGCGCTTCGGGTTCGTCACGCTCGACCGAAGGTCTACGAGAACATCATCGATTCGATTTCCTGATTCGAAACACCCTTTGCCGGGTGGGGATGGGGCCGCAGGCCCACCCCCACCCGGCAAAGTCGCGTCTAACGGGGTTGATCTCGAATCTTCTCGGCCTGCGTGCGGGCCATCGTGTCGACCAGTTCATTGAGGGGATGCCCCGAATGCCCCTTGACGTGTTCAAAGCGGACGTCACGCTGGGCGAGACGGTCAGCGATCATTTCGATGGCGTCTCGATTCATCACCGGCTTTTTGGAGGCCGTGCGCCAACCCTTGGCCTGCCATCCGCTGAGCCAACGAGTGAAGATGTTGATCACATACATGCTGTCGGCCTGGATCAGCAGGGGCGTATCCGGGTCGAATGCACCAAGCGCTTCGTAGACCGCGCGCAGCTCCATCAAGTTGTTCGTGGTTTCCGCGTGGCCGCCTGAACCGCGGGGGCCATCCGGAGTCGCCCACGCCCAGCCTCCGGGGCCGGGGTTACCCAAGCAGGAGCCGTCCGTGGCGACCACGGTGCGTTGTTTCGGCATGGCTTCCTAGCCTCGGGGTTGTTCAGCGAGGGTGACCGTGATGAGCTGACGCTGCCCGTTTCGCACGATCTCCAGGGGCACCTTTTCGCCAATCTTTGCGGTGAGTAGGGTCAGCGCCAACCGGTCGCTGGTTGCGTCGTGGCCGTCAATCTTGTTGATCACATCTCCGGGACGAAGGCCCGCTTGTGCGGCTGGCCCTCGGGGAACGACGGACTGGATAAACAGGCCTGCTGGAGTCTCGTACTTGTCGGCGATGTCTTGGGTGACTTGAGCAACCGCAAATCCGAACCAGGGGTGGGTCACTCGGCCGTGAAGGTTGATATCGGTAACCACACGCTCTGCGGTAGCGGCCGGGACGGCGAAGCCGATCCCGACGTTGCCTCCTCCGGGGACTCCTTGGGAGTTCGGCACGGTCGAAATCGCCGTGTTTACCCCGATGAACCACCCTTCACAGCTGACCAGTGGCCCGCCAGAGTTGCCGGGGTTGATCGCGGCGTCGGTCTGGATAGCGTCGGTCAGTATTGTGGTGCCGCCACTGGACATGGGGGCGGGAACATTGCGGTCCAGCGCGCTGACTATGCCTGCGGTCACACTGCCGGACAGGCCCAGCGGGGCACCTAGAGCAACGACGGGCTGTCCCACCGAAAGCGGCTCTCGCCAGGAAATTGGCAAGGCTGGCAGCTTGTTCTTGTTGACCTTGAGAAGTGCGAGATCGGTCAGGGGGTCGGTGCCCATCACGGTGGCCGGCAGCTGGAGGCCGCTATTGAAGAGAATGGTGATGGTTGGGTTGTGGCCCGCGCCGCTAATGACGTGATCATTGGTGAGGATTTGACCATCGGCGCGAACGATGACGCCGCTTCCTGAACTTGTCCCGCGCGTCGATGTGACCGAGACGGTGACCACCGAAGGCAGCACTTTCTGGGCGACGCGCACCGAATCACAGAACCCAGGGCGGTCGACGGTGAACCGGTAGAGGAATGTGCCTAGCGCGCCGGTCATCATCGAGACAACCACGACGATGACTGTTAGGAGGACCCAGATCTTCTTCGGGACACTGCTCAGGTCGAACTTCGGCTGATCCACTGCACTGCTCCTTCCGCCTGCAGGTTCCCTGCACGCACTTTCTGGTGACCATCATCGTGGGCGCGAGTGCCCGACGCGAACCGAAACCGACGCGTGTCGGGTTGCGGACTGGCGTGTGCGGCCATTGGAATCCCACGGGGACGGTGAAATCCGGTTGGGGTGACCGGTGGCGTGGTCGCGCCCGATGCAGACGGTGTCGATTGCTCGTCGCCTAGACTCTCAGTGCCTCATCGATTCCAAGGACGAAGATGAAACTATCCGTGCGTCGATTTTCGACGCCATTGGCCGCCGCCGTCGGAGCCGCTCTGATCCTGACCGCCTGCAGTTCGACAGACCCGATAAGTGTTGGTCAGCGTCCGAATCGCCCTAGTGTCCCCAGTTGGCCGGCCTACAGCCAGCAAACCAATCCGGCCACGTTGGCGGTCCCATTGAACAGCCTGCCGGGATGGACCGCGCCCACTTCCGATGGTGGGGGAGTCTATTCGCGCAGCATCCTGGATCACGGTGGCACGGTGACCTGGAAAGTCTTCAATGGTCAAAACAAGGTGGTGCCCCGCTATACCGGCGACGGCCCGGTCGCTTTCGGTGACGCATCGGTGTACTCGAAGGTTCCCGGTGTGCTCACCTTTCGAGGCAACAACTTCCGCAACACGGCGGCTTACGGCAAGGCCGACATCAAAGCCAAGAAGCTGCAGGTGGTTTGGACTCAGGCCACCGGCGACGTCAAAGCCGAAGGCTCCTACTGGGCTGGTGCCGGATGGACCGGGCAGCCGCTCCTCGTCAACTGGCCGAAAGCCACCAAAGCGTCAATGAGCCTGTCTGCCGAACAGGTCAACAATCCGGCTTTCGTTGAGGTGATCTACCCCGTGGTGGACGGAAAGGTCTATCGCCTGGACCTGGCCACCGGGCGTCCGACCAAGGCTCCGATCGATGTGGGTTTTGCCTTCAAAGGCACCGGGTCGATCGATCCGCGCGGTTATCCGCTGCTTTATTCCGGGATGGGGCTGAATCAGAACGGGGACAAGACGGGCCCCTGGCGATACCGAATCTTCGACCTGATCCAAAACAAGGAAGTCTCAGGCTGGAACGGTTCAGACCCAGCGGCACCGCGCAAATGGGGGGCGTTTGATTCCTCTGCGCTGGTGAATGCCGCCACTGACACCCTGATTGAGCCGGCGGAGAATGGGCTGATCTACAAGGTGAAGCTGAACGCCAAGTTTGATCCCGCGGCCAAGAAGGTCAGCGTTTCCCCGCAGTTTCACAAGCTGAACTACAGCACCCCGTCTTCGAGCCGGTACGGCATTGAAGGATCGGCGGCCGCCTGGCGCAACTTGATGTTTGCCGGCGACAACGACGGGAACATTGTGTGTTGGGACGCCACCACCTTGCAGGTTGTGTGGGTACGACCCACCGGCGATGACACGGATGCATCGATCGTTCTCCAAGACACCCCCGATGGTCCTTTCCTGTATACCGGCAATGAGATGGACAAGCGCGGCGAGGGTGCGCAGGGCGCGAAGTCCGGCCCGGTCACGATTCAGAAGCTGGACGCCCTCACCGGAAAGCAGGTCTGGAAGTACCAAATCGATGCGGTCTACAACAAGGCTGTCAATGGTGGACTGATGGCGACGCCGATGCTGGGCACGGGCGAGGTATCAGATCTGATCTTCTTCAATATCGCCAAGACTGGATCCAATGCAGCCGGAACCTTGGTGGCCCTGGATACCAAGACGGGGACGGTCGCTTGGCAACGGAAGATGGCGCACTTCTCCTGGAGTTCACCCATGCTGTTGACCGGCACGGACGGTCACAGTTACGGCGTGGTTGGCGACTCCAGCGGTCTACTGCATCTGTTCAATCCGAACACTGGGCAGGACTACTCGACGCTGCAGTTGGCGAAGAACATCGAAGCGTCCCCGGCGGCTTACGGAAACATGCTGGTCGTCGGTACCTACGCGAAACTGCTCTACGGCATCAAGGTGAGTTAAGCGGAGCCTGGGCGAACCGCGTGAGGCTCTTGGGCGAGTCGCCCGCGTGAAGCTTGCGCTGCGGGGGGAACATGGTGGTGTGAAGACAACACGAAACCATCGCTGGGCTATCGCCGGAATCGCTGTGACGTCAGTCGTGGCGCTTAGTGGGTGTGGCCTGTTCACGCCAGGCCCGTCGGATACGCCGGGCGCTGGGGGAAACCCGAGTCTGCCCCAGGTGCCGATCGACTCTTCACCGGTTCCCATGACTTCCGCCACGGGGACGCTTGCTTTGTACTATCCGGTGACCAGCAGGTTGAAAGGTACCTGTTCGATTGCGCGTAGCACCCAGATTGTCTTGGCTGAAAAGGGCAATGATGCGTTTCAGACCATTGACGTCTCGATGATGCTCGATCCTTCGGTCCCGTCGGTTCATGCGTTGAAAGTGTCCTTGGGTGAAGACTCCGAAGGTGTGGCCCGCACTCTGGAGTATTCAACGTTGAACCCGGTGGCAGGAACGAATGCAGTGCTGACCGTCACCGGTAACAGCTACCAGGTCAAGGGCACGGCCCAAGCCACTGAGACGCGTTATGGCAAGGCCGCAGCCCCCGAGAAGCTGCCGTTTGTCATCAAGGCGACCTGTGCCAAGGGGTAGGTCTCAGGCCACTTTGATGTACAGGCTCTGCACTCGAGGGGTGTAACCGTTTCGGCGCACCGTCACCGTGACGCGTAGGGTGCGGCCACGGTCGGCGGAGCTAACGGCGTAGCTTGACCGGGTGGCGCCCTTCACTGCTTTGTTGCTGCGGTACCACTGGTAGGTCACCACGGTGGGAGCGGGCGCGAAAGTGCCGACCTTAACCGACAGAGACTTGCCGGGTTTTGCCCAACCGCTCATGGTGATCGGACCGATCTTCGTCCAGTTGAGCAAAGAGACAACGTATTTCGCGGAGTAGGTGGACGTTGTCACAAAGGCCGGATTTGACCCGGTGACCCGCAGCATGAGGGTGTGGCCTGCATCGGTTGCCGGGATTGCATAGCTTGCCTTCGTTGCGCCCTTAATGGCGTAACCGTCGCGGAACCACTGATAGGTGTAGGCCGACGGTGCGGGGCTCCACGTGCCAACCGTCGCGGTGAGTGTCCCCCCGACTCTCACCTGACCGCTGAGCTTGGGCGCCGGAGTCGCGGTAAATCGACCCTGGGCGACCGGCGTGGTGGCTGCAGAAACGGTGGTGGCTGAGTAATAGCCCGCCTTGGCGCCCACAACGGCAACCTTGAGCTGGGCGTGGAAGTCCGCGACGCTCACGAGGTAGGTGGGATTTGTTGCACCGCTAATCGCCGTGCCGTTTCGATACCACTGATAGGTCAAGGTCACTGGGCTGGGTGCCCACGCGCCAGGTACTGCAGTAAGCGTGTGTCCGATGGTGGCGGCACCGCTGATCTTGGGCACGGGCTTTGCGGTTAGCGTTGCCGGGACGACGTCAGGGGTTGCGGCCGATTCCCGGGTTACTGACGTGTAGGTGGGGCGTGACCCGGTGGTGGCAACGGTCAGCGACTTGCCAGCGTCTGCGGGCTGCAGTGTGTAGGTCGGGGAAATAGCTCCGCTAATCGCGGCGCCTTCGCGATACCACTGGTAGGACACGTTCACGCTGCCTGGTCCCCACGTCCCGGGCTTAGCCGTCAGTGCCTTGCCGACGGTGGTGGTGCCGGTGATCAAGGGTGTGGGTGCGGTCTCGACCAGCATGAACAGGCGTGACCAGGTCTTCGAGTCGGTGACTCCTGTTGGACTCAGGCCAGCCTTCACTTGGAACGCCTTCAACGATGCGACAGTCTTCGGACCCATGAATGACCCGGAGTCGGTGGCGTAACCCACCCAAGCCAGCAAAGCCTTCAGGCCATACACCGACGTGTGGGTGTTGCCCGGGTTCAAGGTGATCATGAGTTCGGTCAAGGTCTGTGCCGTGGCTCGCCCATCGGCGTAGAGGCCATTCTTGCTTTGGAAGTTCTTCAAGGAGGCGACGGTTGCCGCATCGAACGTGCCCGTCGCGCCCGCGCTGACCCCATTGCCTTTCAGAAGGTACTGGAGTGCGGTGATCTTGGGGCCGGTCTGGCCGGCAGTCAGCGTCACAGTCAGGGGTACAACGTCGTACCGGGTGAGGGAGTATTCGGCGATGATCGAACGCAGCGCCGCCGCGTAGCTGCTGGCGGACTTGGGGTACTCAGCCTTGGCTATTGCATTCACATAGGACGGGACGTCGTTCATGACAGATCGGGCGGCCGCGTAGGAAGAACCCGTGGCCACAGTGGCGGCATGGTCGATCACGGAGTATCCGCCCGAGGAGTACTTGCGGTATTTCGTGCTCACTCCGCCGGAAGTCATGGTGACGCAACCGGATTGATAGGCGCTGACGGAGCTGGAGGCGAGCACCCCGTTCTGTCCGGCAAAGTTCAGTTTGGGGTAACGGCGCACCCCCGTGAAGTAGGAACGCTTCTTCCAGTAAGACAGCGTGCTACGCACCACACCGTAGGCGTGCCCTTTTGCCTCAATGATTCGCCAGTCACCATTGGACAGCTTCTTGGTGATCACGGCGACGTGGCCGATCCCGTTGGAGCGGGCAGGGTTGTTGCGCAAGAAGACCAAGTCTCCGGGCTGTACCGATCCGGTGGCCTTCACGGTGGCGTTGTACTGCGCTGCAGCAAGGTCTGTGATCTTGTTTCCGCTGCGTCCGTACAGCCATTCGACGAGTTCAGAGCAGTCGAATGCTGAGGGGTTTGGGTTGGATATCGCGGCCTCGGCACCCAAAATGTAACGCTTGCCGACCTGCTTTTCGGCGAGGGCGGCGAACTGGGATGCGCTGAGGATGGCTGTACAGCGGTTGGCGAAGTAGTTGTTCGCTGACTTGGCCAGAGTCGCTGTGCCGTAGGTGGAGTTATATGCCGCTTGAGCTATGGACACAGAAGCGGGCACACCATAGGTGCGCTGCGCGGTCTGCGCGGCCGAGGCGATGCTGGAAACGAAGTTCGTCTTCTCGGTGGAGGTGAGCGCTGAGGCTGGGGGAGCCCACACCAAGGCGACGCCAGCTGCTAAGGCTATAGCGACGGCGGGGGAGATCAATCGAATTGCCCGATGCACAAGGCGATTTACTCTCCAGGTCAGGTCAATAGACAAGTCCCCCTAATGGGGGGTACGGCGAAAGTCTGCATAGAGACATGCCTCTGACTAGGGGTGTTGTCTTGAAGAGAGCTAAAGGCGTCGTTCAGGGTTTATTCAGGCAAGAGCCTTCACAGTGACTCGGGGTCCAGGTCCATTGCGGGCAGACCGTGGACCGGATAGCTCACCGGACGGGCAGGTACCCCCGCCACCGTGGTGAAGGGCGCCACGTCTTCGAGGACGACGGATCCGGCACCAATCTTTGCCCCTTCGCCGACGGTGATGTTGCCCAAGACCTTGGCCCCAGCCCCGATCATTACGCCTCGTCCGATTTTGGGGTGGCGGTCGCCGTTGACTTTGCCGGTGCCGCCGAGAGTTACTTCGTGCAGCATGGAAAAGTCGTCATCGACCACGGCAGTCTCGCCAATCACCACCGACGTTGCGTGATCAAACATGATGCCCTTGCCTATCTGGGCACCCGGATGAATGTCGACAGCGAAGACCTCAGAAATTCGGCTTTGGAGGTAGAGCGCCAGCGGTGCGCGTCCATGCGTCCAGTAGTAGTGGGCAACGCGGTAGGACTGAAGCGCGTGGAAGCCCTTGAAGTACAACAAAGGCTGGGCATATCCCCGGGTGGCCGGGTCACGGCTCAGGACCGCACGCAGGTCTTCGCGGATGGCCAACCCGATGGTCGAATCGGCATCGAAAGCTTGGCGGATCAGCTCCCGCAAGGTCAGTGAGGTGA
>CAYWIN010000088.1:0-8311 GCA_964458365.1 uncultured Propionibacteriaceae bacterium | reverse complement strand
GGGGGCGCTGGCGGTTCGTCTTCGACATCAGCGGTGACCGGTGCCACAGGAGCCGTTCGCGGGACATCATCGCGAAGCAAGCCGGTGTAGATCTGGACGGAATCTTCGTCGAAGCCGGACAACATCTCGTACAGGACGTCCATGCCGGGCTGGCGGTTGGGCAGCAGATCGTAGACTCCATCGACTTCGGCCAACTCCGCTTCAGAGTAGGCGTCATCGACTTCGCCCTCGGATTCGTTCAACACCGCGACGTCACCCGAAACCGGCGGTAGGTCGTCTGTGCGGCGTTGGATTACTCGGATCAGGGCAAGATCGTCGTTGAGATCAACGGTGGACTCAGACTCGTCCTCATGACGCCGACGCCCAGGCTGTGGGCCGTGCGAAGCGGAATGAATCCCTAGAAGCCAGCGAGCATCGTCATTGTCGGCGACGCAGAATCGGCCACTCATGTCGTAGACGAAGCGTGCCTCGTGATGGGCTTTGCCTGAGTCGTAGTCGACGCGGATCAGCCAGCGTTTGCCTTCGATCCGCCAGGCGTCCCAGTGCAGAGTGCTGAGATCGACTCGCCGGGAGGTGAGCCGATCTTCGATTACTTCGCCGAGATTGCGGTGGGGGATAGTTTCGGCTCCGCGACGTACCTGTTGGCCCCGTGCGAGTGATGCGATGTACTCACGCTCGGCAATCACCGGCGCAGCGAACGGTTCCACCCACTCCAGCGCCATACCGGCAGCACGGGCGACGTCTTCGACGGAATCGCCTGCTCGTACCCGCGCTTGAATCTCTCGCGGGCTGAGTGCGCTCTCCATGTCGATCTCCAGATATGTGGGCGGTGCCGAAGGGTGTGCCGAACCGTCGCGGCTTGCTTTGTCGGATCGGTAAGCCATGTTGCCACCTCCGAAGGTGTTAGCAGGTAACCTACCAACCCGTTACCCGTTCAGTGTGGTCACCGGGCCGGAAAGTGCGGCCCAGATTGCGTGTTCGGGAATACGACCGGTGTCAAAATGTGCTATCCATTGCTGGCACCAACACCTGGCAACACGTCACAGCACTACTACGGATGGATCAACCGCCGATGGCTACCGATTACGACGCACCTCGCAAGAACGACGAGGAAAGCGAAGACTCGATAGAAGAGCTAAAGAACCGCCGCAACGACAAGAACTCGGGCAAGGTTGACGAAGATGAAGTCGAGGCGGCGGAAGCCTTCGAGCTGCCCGGCGCCGATCTTTCGCATGAAGAGCTCACCGTTCGGGTCTTGCCCCGTCAGTCCGACGAGTTCACGTGTGGAAGCTGCTTCTTGGTGAAGCACCGCAGTCAGGTGGCCTACACCAAGAATGGTGTGAGCTTCTGCGTTGACTGCGCTGGCTGAGCGCAGAAGCTTCACTGGGGGAGCGTTAGTCGCGCCGGGAGCTTTGTTCGGCGAGAACTCGGTTAATGAGTAGCTGAGTCACCGCGATGCTGAGCCCGCTGGCAACGGTCCAGATCAGAGCTCGACGCAACGGCACATCGGGATCGCCGGGGCTTGGCGGCGGTTCGCCTGTTGTGGATTCCCAGGCGGCAGTCAAGAGCTTTCCGATAAGGATGGTTCCTGCGGTGCTGAGTACGCCGGCGAGGAGTTTTCTGGGCAGCGCTTTTGGGGTGTTCATGACGCCTCCTTTCTTGCATTCTGCCAAGTCCTTGCCCTGCGGGCAATGAATGGTCGCCGCCCGCGAGTGGGACCGGCCCGCCCGATAGACTGCCGCAGTGACTCAGCAAACTCCGGCCCCGGTCGTGGTGGCCGTGAAGCGGCTCGACCCAGAACTTCCTTTTCCGAGCTATGCCCATCCCGGCGATGCCGGTGCGGACCTGGCGATAGCCGAGGACTGTGTCTTGTCGCCTGGCGAGCGCAGACTCGTTGGTACGGGGATGGCCATCGCGCTCCCTGTCGGGTGGGCAGGCTTTGTTCATCCGCGTTCGGGGCTTGCCGCACGTTCGGGTCTGACGATTGTCAATGCGCCGGGCACCATCGATGCGGGTTACCGAGGCGAGATCAAGGTGTGTCTGCTGAACACCGATCGGGAGAAGGACATTCGACTCACGCGCGGCGATTTGGTCGCGCAGCTCGTGATTCAACGCGTAGAGAACGCGGTATTTGATCAGGTCGATGAGTTGTCGGAAACCGAACGCGGCGCAGGCGGCTATGGTTCGACCGGTGGCATTGCAGACTGGCAGCGCGACGATTCGACAACAGAGGTGAAGCGATGAAGATGGGACGCGGGCGCAAGAGTGGAACGAAAAAGTCCGACGAGGCCACGGATTCCACGGCTGCCACACGGGTCGAGGAAGCAGGGGGGCGCGAGGTCGCAGCCGATGCCGAACTCGACGATGCCGATCTTCGTGAGGTGATCGAAGACGTCGAGGAGCAGACAGACGGCGACGATGACGCCAGTGATGACGCCGACGACGCTGACGCCGAACTCGACTGGCGCCACGACGGGCCCTTTGATTTCGAGGAAGTCGATCTCAGCGATGACGGCGTGCCGCGGATTGACCTGGGCACGTTGATCTTGACTCCCTGGGATGGCCTCAATCTTCAGCTACAGGTCGACGAGCAGACCCAGAAAGTTCTGGCTGTGGTGGGTGTCTGGGGCGAGTCAGGCCTCGAAGTCGCCATCTTTGCCGCCCCATCGAGCGCAGGGTTGGCCGACAGCATGCGCGAAGAAGCAGCAGCCGAAGCGGTCGCAGCCGGTGGTACGGCAGACGTCGTTGTCGGTGAATTCGGGGATGAACTGCGCCGGACCATTCCGCAACGGGGCCCGAAGAATGAGCAGCTCTATCATGTGTCCTCGGTCTGGTACGCGGAGGGACCGAGATGGCTGCTGCGAGGAACTCTGCTCGGTGAAGCGGCCCTCACCCCGGACGACCTTGCAGTGGCGGCTCCGTTCTTGGAGTTTTTCCGTAACCTGGTGGTACGGCGCGGGGATTCTCCGATGGTCCCTGGCGAACAGATCTTGATGGAGTTGCCTGAGGGGGCAGCCTGATGGCAGGAACGAACCGGATCATCCGGGCTCTGAAGCGCATCGCGGCGACCGATGCCGAACTCGAGTCTGCAGAACGCCAACGTGTTGCGGAGTCTGTGGGTGCAGACAAGATCGGGCTGCTAGCCGATCGGCAGGTCGCTCGGCTGCGCGGCACGATCATCGAACTGAGCATGAAACCGCGCGCCGGCACCCCTTGGTTAGAGGCGGAGTTCAGCGACGGCTCGGGAATGATCACGCTGATCTGGATGGGCCGCCGCGAGATCCCGGGGGTTTCTGCCGGTCGCGAGATGGAAGTGAGCGGAAGGGTGTCTTGCGTCGATGGCAAGCGTCGCCTGTACAACCCTCGCTATGAGTTGTTGACCGACTGACTCGGTCCGATTCGGTTCAGTCCTCTTTTTTTGCTCGGGGCATGAGGTATTGAGCAAGGCTCGCTTCGCATTCGGCGTTCGCCAGGAAGAGCAATTCGTCGTCGGCTTCTAGCGCGGCGTCGCGCTCCGGCGCTCGAGCAGCCCCGTCACGAATGATCGCGACCAGCACGGCGTCACCGGGCAAACTGAGATCTGAAACTCGCGTGCCGACTCGCGGCGACTCCTCTGGAAGCGTCATTTCCACCAAGTTGCTGAAGCCGCCTCGGAAGCTGAACAGGCGCACCAGGTCACCCACCGTGACCGCTTCCTCGACCAGGGCGCACATGAGGCGAGGCGTCGAAACGGACACGTCCACGCCCCACAGATCGTCGAACATCCACTCATTTGAAGGATGGTTCGCGCGCGCCACCGTACGTGGCACACCGAATTCGGTCTTGGCGAGCAGAGAGTGCACCAGGTTTGCCTTGTCGTCGCCGGTCGCGGCGATGGCAACATCGCAGGTGTCGAGTCCAGCTTCCTCGAGGCTGGAGACCTCACAGGCGTCAGCCAAGAGCCACTCGGCCTCGGGCACGCTTTCGGGCTTGATCGAGTTGGGATCTCGATCAATGAGCAAAATCTGGTGTCCGCTGGCGATCAGCTCTCGGGCGATTGAGCGGCCAACATTTCCCGCTCCGGCGATAGCAACGCGCATGTTGCGGACCTCCTAGTGCTTCACCGGCGGGGCGCCGAGGGTGTCCTCGACGTCATTCACCTGGTCGTTAGTAACAGCGGCGTAGATCAAGTCTCCGTCTTGAAAGACAGTCCGCTGATTGGGGACGATTCCGCTGCCGAATCGCATCAGGAACGGGATCCGACATCCGGATGCAGACTCCATCGCCGAGACAGAGGTCCCGACCCAATCGGCATGGACGTGGACTTCGACCAGACGCACCGAACCCGAAGGGTCGCGCCACTGCGGCTCCGCGCCGGAGGGCAGGAGCCGACGCAAGACCTGGTCGGCAGCCCAGCGGACGGTCGCGACGCTCGGAATGCCGAGCCGCTCGTACACCTCGGCACGGCCTTGGTCATAGATGCGAGCCACAACATTGCTCACTTCGAAAGTCTCGCGAACGACGCGGGCGGCGAGAATGTTTGAGTTGTCACCGCTCGAAACCGCAGCAAACCCGTCGGCGCGTTCGATTCCGGCGCGGATCAAGACCTGTCGGTCGAAGCCGACGCCCTTGACGGTCTTGCCCTGAAACTCCGGCCCGAGCCGTCGGAAGGAGTCTTGTGCAAGATCGATGACGGCCACGGAGTGACCGCGACGCTCTAAAGCGCGTGCCAAAGACGAGCCAACTCGCCCACAGCCCATGATGACGACGTGCATCGTCGTTGCCTCCAAATAGTCGTCGCCGACTTGATGAATGTGACCCTACCAATCCGAGCGCTCACCGACGGCGGACGACGCCGCGGTGGATTCCCACTGTCCAAGGTTGGCAATGCATCCAAGCACGACGCGGTTTGGCATAGGGTTCCGTTACGTGAATGCTGCGGACTTTGTGAAGCGGCTGCTGATCGGACGCAAACTGGCCAGCACCCAACTGGGCGAGACCCTGCTTCCTAAACGAATTGCGTTGCCGGTCTTTGCCTCGGATGCGCTGAGTTCGGTGGCCTACGCACCTGACGAAATCTTGCTCACGTTGTCGTTGGCGGGCATGGCAGGATTTGCCTTTTCCTGGCAGATCGCCGCCTGCGTGGCTGTGGTGATGCTGCTGGTTGTGTTGTCCTACCGGCAGACCGTCCACGCCTATCCCTCTGGTGGTGGTGACTACGAAGTTGCCACCGTCAACCTCGGCCCCAATGCTGGCCTGGTCGTTGCCAGTGCGCTGTTGGTGGACTATGTGCTCACCGTGGCCGTTTCGGTCTCCTCGGGTGTCCAGAACGCCAAAGCCATGCTGCCGTTCCTGGCCGGGAACGAAGGCCTGTGGGCCGCTGCGGTGATCTTGGTGTTGATGGCGATGAACCTTCGCGGGGTGCGGGAATCTGGATCCTTCTTTGCTGTGCCGACCTATGGCTTCATGATTGCGGTTCTGGGCATGACGGTCTGGGGGCTGTTTCGAATTTTCGGGCTCGGACAGCACCTCACTGCCCCGACCGCGGGTTATGAGGTGGTGGGCTCCCCGACATATGAGCCTTTTGTCGGTCTGGCGATGGCGGTTCTGATGGCCAGAGCCTTTTCCTCTGGTTGTGCGGCGTTGACGGGAGTTGAGGCCATCTCGAATGGGGTGCCGGCCTTTCGCAAGCCGAAGAGTGACAACGCCGCAGCAACGCTGGCTCTCTTGGGTGTGATTGCCATCAGCATGTTCGGCGGGATCATCGCCTTGGCCAACCTGACGGGGTTGAAGATGATTGATCCCGAGGGTAACTCCCATTTCGAGCAAAATGGGGTGCCGACGGAGGTGGCTCACGAGACGGTGATGGGTCAGCTCGCTCGAACGGTGTTCGATGGTTTCCCGCTGGGGTTCTACTTTGTGATCACCGCAACCATGGTGATCCTCTTCCTGGCGGCGAATACCGCGTTCAACGGTTTCCCCGTTTTGGGTTCGGTCCTGGCCCGGGACGGCTTTCTGCCACGGATGATGCACACCCGTGGTGACCGGTTGGCTTACTCCAACGGGATTTTGTCACTTGCCGCCGCTGCCGTGGTCCTGGTGGTGGCCTTCAACGCGAACGTGACGGCCTTGATCCAGCTCTATGTGGTGGGGGTCTTCGTTTCCTTCACGATCAGTCAGTTTGGGATGACTTTGCATTGGACCCGGCTGTTGAAGACGGAGAAAGACGGTCGTGCTCGTCGCAAAATGATGCATTCACGGGTGATCAATGTGATCGGCATGACTGGGACGGCCGTCGTGTTGGTGATCGTGCTGGCCTCGAAGCTCATCTATGGCGCCTACTTGGCGGTCTTGGCCATGGCGGTGTTGTTCATTCTTATGCGGGGGATCAAGGCTCACTACAACAAGGTGTCGGTGGAAACCGCGGTGGGGCCGATGGATGCGCGCTTGCTTCCCAGCCGGGTGCGCGCAGTGATCATGGTTCAGGAAGTCAACAAACCAACGATGCGCGCGGTCAACTACGCTCGTGCAACTCGAGCCAGCACCATTGAGGCGGTCACCGTCGCGGTCGACGACGCAGAGACCAAACGGATCTTGGCGGATTGGGACGCTCAGGGGTTGGATTTGCCCCTGAAAGTGATTGCTTCTCCGTATCGCGAGGTTACGGGACCCTTCTTGAACTACGTGCGTGGTCTTCGTTCCGACAATCCGCGAGACGTGGTCTGTGTCTACATTCCGCAGTATGTCGTCGGGCACTGGTGGGAGAGCATTCTGCACAACCAAACCGGCTTGATTCTGCGCACCAGACTGAACTTCATGCAAGGGGTGATGGTCACGTCGGTGCCCTACCAGCTCGCATCGTCGAAGTACGCCTTGAACCGCGCGGAACGTCACACGGCGGCGGCATGGCGACGTCCGGGGACCGGTCAGGTTCGGATGGGGGACTACATCGATCCCGAGAAGCGCAAATGACGTTAGAGGTCGGTCAACAGATCGGCGGGGTGGAGATTGGTCCGGTTGCACATGGCGGGCACTTTGTCACTCGTTACGAGGGGCAAGTGATCTTCGTCCGCGGCACCGATTGCGGGGAAGTGGTCGACGTCCGGATCACCGAAGTGACGAAACGTTTTGCGCGTGCCGAGGTGACTGCCGTTCGGCAGCCGAGCGCGCATCGGGTGATCTCGCCGTGCCCGGTCAGCGATCGCTGTGGAGGTTGTGATTTCCTCCATCTGGATCCCGCACATTCCCGCGAGTTGAAGCGTCGCGTCGTTGCTGAGCAACTCGCCCATCTGGGTGGATACGAGTTTCCAGGCGACGTCGAGAACGTGGATCCCGCACCGCTTGGGTGGCGAATGCGGATGCGTTATGTGACTGACGACCAAGGTCAGTGTGGTTTGAGGGCCTACCGATCCAGCGACGTTGTGTCCCTGCCAGCGCAGGGCTGTCTGATTGCGGCGCCGAGCATCGCACATGGGCCTCGTCGTCCGTGGACGGGAAGCGAAGTCCTGGCTGCCGAAACGGCTGATGGGCCGGTCTTTGGGTCCGGAGAAGACCGAGACACGGTGGTGGAACAACGCCTGGGCGATCGAGTGTTTCAGGTGACTCTCGACGGGTTTTGGCAAGCTCATCAGCGCGCACCGGAAGTTCTGACGCAGGCGGTGATCGCCGGGTTGGAGCCCCGCCGGGGTGAG
Source organism: uncultured Propionibacteriaceae bacterium (assembly GCA_964458365.1). Classification (GTDB taxonomy): domain Bacteria; phylum Actinomycetota; class Actinomycetes; order Propionibacteriales; family Propionibacteriaceae; genus Propionicimonas. Next base: position 641 of record CAYWIN010000088.1, on the reverse strand, counting down.
ACTGCTGCGGATCTCTACGGCGGTGTGGGCTTGTTCGCCGGGGCCCTTGTCGATGCAGGGTGTCAGGTGGTGGGCGTTGAAGGTAACCGCAAAGCGGTTCAGTTGGCTCGCCGGAATGTTCCCCAGGCCGCTTTCGCCGTGGGGGATGTCGCCACTTTGGTGAGTCGTCTGCCTCAACGTCTGGACCTTGTGGTTTTGGATCCGCCGCGGGCTGGCGCGAGTTCCCCGGTGCTTGAGGGACTGGCGGTTCGGCGACCGCGAAGGATTGCCTATGTGGCTTGTGATCCTGCTGCGCTGGGACGCGACATCGGCCGGCTTTCTCAACTTGGTTACCAGGTCTGGTCGGTGCAGGCATGGGATCTGTTTCCGATGACCCACCATGTGGAGGCGCTCGCTGTTTTTTCCCAAGAATGAGACGCCTGATCGGGTCGGTTTTGATCTCCGGGACCGAGGGAGCTTCGTCGGTGAGAGACACTGGCCTTGCGGGGCGCTTGTTGGGACAATTCTGGCGTCGGAAGGGCGCCCGGAGCACCGCATTTGGGGTCTCGCCAAGAACGCTGGTCCCGGCTAGCCTCGGGGAATCGAGTCAGCTAATATCTTGATATCGAGATATTTCGGAGGCAATCGGGAGGCCCCATGAG
>CAYWIN010000087.1:0-8363 GCA_964458365.1 uncultured Propionibacteriaceae bacterium | reverse complement strand
GTGTGCAGCTTGGCGATTGTGGCGCCCAATTGGGCATCGGTGGCATCCACGATCAGATGGCCAACCATGACTCGAAGCACACGACGCGAAATCGGAACCACGACACGCGGCATGATGCGTGCGAACCAGCCGCCGATCCGAAGACCAGCGCTCAGCCACCACGGCAGGAATTTCGGTGCCCGCGGGGCCATCTCCGAAAGCACCCGGGCAGCTTCTACCGGGTCTTCGGGACGAACGACGCCGTCCACAAAGCCAGCGGTGAAGGCCGGGCCTTCAGGATCTTTCAATAGGTCAGCCAGAAGCTTTGCCGACCAAGCCACCGGGTATTCGGCCGCAGCCTTCACCCATTTGGTCACCAAGTCGACGGCTTCACCGGTGAGCTTCAGATGCTCCTCAACATCGAGAGACTCATTCGCTTGTGAACCGGGTTCAATCATTTCTTCACTCCGCCGTGAATAGAACCTGCGGTCCCCCGGCAGTCCCGACCATCGTTGACCGGGACGAGGGGCCGCTCCATACCAACTCTAAAAAACGCATGCCATTTGGGCAGCTAGCCGCCCAAATAGGCCTCAACCACCCGCGGATCCGCCGCCAACTCCCTGGCCGATCCAGACAAAGAGACCGTGCCGGTCTCCAAGACATAGGCGCGATCAGCGATTCGCAGGGCCGCCTTGGCGTTCTGCTCTACGACCAATACCGCCGTGCCTAGGTCGTTTACCGCCTTGATGATCTCCATAACCTGCTTGACCATCAGCGGTGCCAGGCCCATTGATGGCTCGTCCAGAAGGAGAAGCTTCGGACCGCCGACCAGGGCGCGTCCGATGGCCAACATTTGCTGCTCGCCGCCGGACAGCGTGCCGCCTTGTTGGTCTCGGCGTTCGTGCAGCCGTGGCATCAGTTCATAGACCTGGGCAATGCGCTTACTGATCGTGGCCTTCTGTTTCACCCGATACCCACCCAGCTGGAGGTTCTCTTGAACCGTCATCGTGCTGAAAATGCGGCGTCCTTCGGGCACCTGGATCAAGCCCTTGGCGGCAAGATCAAAGGGGCGGGCCTTGGCCAGGTTGATGTCGTTCCACGTGACCACGCCGGACGAGGGGCGAACGATTCCCGACAGCAAGTTGAGCGTGGTGGACTTCCCGGCTCCGTTGTTGCCGAGCAATGCCACGACTTCGCCCTCGTTGACGACGAAGTTCAGCCCTTTCAGGGCCTGTACCCGGCCGTAGGAGACGTCGGCTTGTTCGACATTCAGCCAGCTCACTGCTCGTCCTCCTCGTCCGCGCCGAGGTATGCCTCGATCACCTGCGGATTGTTGCGAATCTCCTCTGGCGTCCCGTCGGCGATTTCGCGGCCGTAGTTGAGCACGATGATGCGCTCAGAAATATCCATCACCAGCCCCATGTCGTGCTCAATCAGCACGATGGCGACGCCCAGATCACGAATCCGCCGAATCAGATCCATCAGTTGCTGGGTCTCGTTGTGATTCAGACCCGCCGCGGGCTCGTCGAGCAACAACAGTTTCGGTGAGGACGCCAGCGCCCGCGCGATTTCAACCTTGCGCTGTTCGCCATAGGGCAGCTGCCCCACATACACCGAACTGTCACCGGTGAATCCGACGAACTCCAGCCACGCTTTGGCGTCCGCTGAACATGCGGCCTCGGTGCGCCGAAACCGCGGGGTGTGCAGGAAGGCGTCGTACCAGTTTTGACGCAAATGCCCATGCATCGCGGTCTTGATGTTGTCCAGGATCGACATCTCGTGGAACAACCGCAGGTTTTGGAAGGTTCGCGCCATCCCCATTTTGGTAATCCGCGACGGACGAGCCCGCACGATCGAGTTACCAAGGAATGTGATGCTTCCTCCGGTGGGCCGGTAGAACCCGCTGATGCAGTTGAATGCGCTGGTTTTCCCGGCGCCGTTCGGCCCGATCACCGAAACGATCTCGTTTTCGTGGACCACCATGCTGAGTCCGTCTACGGCTTTGACGCCGCCGAACTGCAGAAAGAGGTCCTTCACTTCCAGAATGGTGATCTTCGGTGGGCTGAGTTCAGAGGTGTCGGACATCATTTCGCCTCCTTGTCGGTCTCCGTGCGTGTCGATCTGCGGAGCAGACGGTCCCAGTGGGTACGCACCCACTTCTTGATTCGAACGAAGTGCGGGAAAATCACTGTCGCTGGCCAGATCCCGGCCGGCCGGAAGATCATCATGACCACCAGCAAGACGCCGAAGAGCACATAACGCCATTCGGAGAAGTCTCGGAGTAACTCGGGGGCCAGCGACACAAAGAGTGCGCCGATAATCACACCTGGGGTGGATCCCATGCCGCCCAGCACCACGGCCATCAAGACCAGGGCGGAATACAGGAACTGGAAGCTGTTGGGTGAGATAGCTGTCAGATGAGTGCCCATTAGCTGTCCGGCCAGGCCGGCCCAGACCGCACCGATGATGTACGCGGTGATCTTGGTTTTGTAGGTGTTGATGCCCATCGCTTCGGCGGCATCCTCATCGTCCCGCACGGCCTTCCAGGCTCGGCCCATTCGACCGCGCGACAGTCGGCTGATTCCGCCCACCCCAACGATGGCGACGACGAGAGCCACAAAGTAGTAGAAGATGATCTTCTCGTTGAAGTAGACGCCTGCGATGGTGAGGCCGTCGCTGAACGCCCAACCACCAAACGACCAGGTCGGAATGCCACTAATCCCGCTTGGCCCGCGGGTGATTTCCAGGTTCCGTGCCGTGAGGCGGATGATCTCACCGAACCCGAGGGTGACGATGGCCAAATAGTCGCTGCGCAGACGCAAAGTGGGTCCGCCGATCACAATGCCCGCTGCGATACAGACCAAGATCGTGACCGGGATCGCCTCCAGCATCGTGAAGCCGAACTGGGTGGTCAAAATGCCTGAGGTGTAGGCGCCGACGGCGAAGAAGGCGATGTAGCCCAGGTCTAGCAGGCCTGCATAGCCCACGACGACGTTCAGGCCGAGAGCCAACATGACGTAGATCAAGGCGGTGGTCAGGATCGAGATCACATAGGGCGAGGCCGTGATGAAGGGAACGGCCAGCACGAGAAGGAAGACCAGTATCCCCAGAACCGTCAGCGACCCCTGGTCGCTTCGCCAGTGGAACCGTTCACGAGGAGCCACATCGGGCCGGTTGGGTGGGATCAAGAGGTCACCAGAAAAGGCGCGAGAAACCATGGACATCCCCATCACATCCGTTCCACGACGCGTTTGCCGAGTACGCCGGTCGGACGCAAACTCAAGAACAGAATCAGGCAGGCGAAGGAGAACACATCACGCCATTCGCCGCCGATCCAGGCAGTACCGAAAGCCTCCAACAGCCCCAGAATCAGGCCGCCGATCATGGCACCGTACATGCTGCCGATGCCCCCGATGACGGCAGCGGTAAAGGCTTTCAACCCAATGGTGAAGCCCATCAAGAAGTCAATGGATCCGTAGAATGCACCGGCCATCACACCGCCGGCACCGGCGAGCGCCGAACCGATGAAGAAGACCAACGAGATGGTCCGGTTGACGTCAATGCCCATCAAAGTGGAGGCGCGCTGATCCAAGGCAATGGCGCGCATGGCGCGTCCTTCCCTGGTGCGGTCTACGTAGAAGGCCAATCCAGCCATCAAAATCGCGGCCACCAACATCAGCACCAGCTGCGAGGTGGACATTTGGGCACCCAGAATCGGGACGAGATCACCGCTGACGCGGACCGGATAGACCAACGGGTTCGGCCCGAAGATCAAACGCACGCCGTACTCCAAGGCAAAGGACATACCCACGGCAGTGATCAGCACCGACAGCCTCGGAGCAGATCGCAACGGACGATAGGCCACCCGCTCGATACCTACGCCGATGAGTCCGGTGGCCACCATGGACACGACCAGGACCAGCAGCAACACCGGCACAGTGGGCCCGGAAGCCAATACCGGAAAGCCCGCCAGAACGATCAGTCCGGCGTAGGCGCCCAGCATGTAGACATCACCGTGGGCAAAGTTCAGCAACTTGATCACGCCGTAGACCATGGAATAACCCAAGGCCACGAGGGCGTAGAACGATCCGACGAACAACCCGTCAAGAATTATCTGAGTCACGCGATTCCTCAGCGATAAGGATGGTTCTGGCTGTCACCGTCGGTGACAGCCAGAACCAAATAGATGGTCAGCTTTCGAGCTTGTCGAAAATGACAAAGTTGCCTTGATCGTTGATCTTGACGATCACGAACTTGGCGTCCGCTCGCGTTCCATCAGCCTTGAAGCTGATCGGTCCGGTCACAGTGGAGAAACCCTTCAGGTCATGCAGGGCTGCTGCCACCTTGGTGGCCTCGGTTGATCCGGCCTTCTTCATGCCTTCGGCCATGATCATCACCGCGTTGTAGGCCTGAACCGAGTAGGAACCAGGCTCCGAGTTGAACTTCGCCTTGTAAGCCGCAGCCCACTTGCCACCGTCATTCAGCGAATCCGGCGTCGAGGTGAAGGTGCCGAACACATTGTCGGTGAAGCCCTTGCCCGTGATTTCGGCGAACTTGGCGTCAACGGCGCCATCGCCCACCAGGAAGACTCCCTTGTACCCAGCGGTCTTAGCCTGACGGTTCAACAAGGCGCCCGCCTGGTAGTAGCCGGTGTAGTAGACGAAGTCGGCTTTGGACTTGACGATCTTGTTGGCCTCGGCCGAAAAGTCCTTGTCGGTCGGTGTCACCGTCGTGGTTCCCACCACATTGACACCGGCAGCCTTGGCTTGGGCCTGGAATGCCTTGGCCAGGTTCGCTGAATAGGCTTCGCCTTCATCAATCACGTAGACGGCTTTGGCACCCTTCTTCTTCGCGAAAGCGACGGCAGCGGTGGCCTGCTGGCTGCCCGTTCCGTTAGCGATGAAGACGGTGTTCTTGGCCTGCGCAATGAGAGCGTCCGAGTTTGCGGCCGCAACCACCATCGGAATGTTGGCGTTGGTGAAAACCGGGATCGTCGGCAACGTGGCACCAGAGCAGTAGCCACCCACCGATGCGACGACGCCTTGCGCGACCAACTTGTTGGCACCAGCCACGGCGGTGGTGGCGTCGCAAGCTTCATCTTCGGTGATCAGTTCGATCTTCTTACCGTTGATGCCGCCGGCATTGTTGATCTCGTCGACGGCCAAGGTGGCGCCGTTCTTCATGTTGGTTCCGAACGCGCTTTCGCTACCCGAGAACGGGGCGAGCAAGCCGAACTTCAAAGTGTCGCCAGATGCGCCGGACTGACCACCGGCAACACCGCCGCTACAGCCAGCAAGCATGACGGCGCAGGAAGCTGCGATTGCAACCGCACCTACCCGCAAAACAGAGGTTAAACCTTTACCCATCTACCTATCCTCCCTAGTGATGGCGATTTTTGTTTCGCTGGCGCTATACCGTGCACCGGTGCGAAGTGGGCCACACTGTACACGAGCACCCCCGCTGGAAAGGGGGCCGAATTGTTACCGTTTACGCACAACGGTGGGCATCGCCGATGGGTACCGATAAGGTTTTTCGAATGGTCTTCACGCCGAAGTGAACACGGAAACAGGCAAAGCGTGGTTTCCTGTGCCCGGACGATAGAGAGCGAGCAGTTCGCCGTCGGCATCCAGCAGTGCAGTGGGGTCAGATTCGACGACCAAATCTAGGGACCGCCCAAAGCTGACATCGCGCGCCTGCGCCTCACTTACCCGAATGACAGGGAAACTTCGTTCGGCGATCGCCCCCAACCCGAGCAATTCGACAGGAGTCTGGTTGTCCAGCTCGGCCGAGGTCAGAACCTCCCCACTCAGGTCGAACTGTCCAACTCGCGTTCGCCGTAGTGCGGTGAGGTGTCCCCCAGATGACAACGCCTGCCCTAGATCCCGCGCAAGGGCACGGATATAGGTGCCCGAAGAACAATCGACGGAAACCTCAAGGTCAAGTACGGGCACGGCGTCGACCTCGGCGACGCTGACCGACAGCAGCTGAAAACCACTCACCGTCACGTCCCGAGCCCGCAGCTCGACCTGTTCACCGGCTCGAACGCGCGCATAGGCTCGTTTGCCATCGACCTTGATCGCCGACACGGCAGCCGGCACTTGGCTGATCGTGCCAACGAAGCCACCTATCGCGGCTCGCACGGCTGCTTCGGTCACCTGGTTTGCTCCGCGAGTTTGGGTGACCTCCCCCTCTGCGTCGTCAGTGACGGTGTCGATGCCGAGCCGAATCGTCGCTCGATAGGACTTGTCGTGGCCCGCGAGATGACCGAGAAGGCGAGTTGCCCTGTTCACACCGACCAGCAACACTCCTGTTGCCATCGGGTCCAAGGTGCCAGCGTGGCCGACCTTGCGGGTGCCATATATCCGGCGGCATCGAGCCACGACCTGATGCGAGGTCCATCCCGAAGGCTTGTCGACGATGACGAGCCCAGACGCGCCCTCAGGCAAGGTCTTCCTCAGCCTCGGCGGGCTTTCGGTAGGGGTCGGCTTCGCCGGCAAAGTGCGCACTCGCCGCTTGGGCAGCGACGTGATCGTCTTGGGCCTTCGCTCGTGCCAAGGCCTCCTCGATCCGGGCGGCCTCTTCCTCAACGCCGTCGAGAACGAAACTCAAGGTGGGGGTGAATTTCAACCCTAGTCGCTTGCCCACTGTCGACCGCAGGAGACCGGTGGCCGAGCTGAGCGCCACAGCAGTCTCCTTTCGGGCTTCAGCGTCGCCCAACACCGTGTAAAAAATGGTGGCTTCATGGCCGTCCCCGGTGATCCGAACGTCGGTGACGGTGACGAAACCCAAGCGGGGATCTTTGATCCGACGCTGCAGCATCTCGGCGACGATCATCTTGATCTGCTCGGCTGTCTTGGCGAAACGCGGATTCGACACGGCTCTTCCTTCCTGATGGCTCCGCCCGGCCCCTCAACGAAGGACCGGGCGGATATTGCTTGCTCAGTCGCGAGGCTTCTCGACCATTTCGAAGGTCTCGATGATGTCGCCCACTTTGATATCTGAGTAGTTCGCCAGTGTGGTGCCACATTCGTAGCCCTCGCGAACCTCAGTAACGTCGTCCTTTTCACGACGCAGCGAGGCCACCGAGCTCTCCGAAACCACCACACCATCGCGCAATAGACGTGCCTTGGCGTTGCGACGGATCAATCCGTCGATCACCATGCAGCCCGCAATCGTGCCGAACTTGGACGACTTGAAGATCTCGCGAATCTCGGCCTGTCCCAGCACCTTCTCTTCGTAGATCGGCTTCAAGAGGCCCTTCAATGCTGCTTCGACTTCGTCAATCGCGGCGTAGATCACCGAGTAGTAACGGACGTCGACGCCTTCGGCATCGGCCAACTGGGTGGCCTTGCCCTGGGCACGGACGTTGAAGCCGATGATCACTGCATCCGAGGCTGCTGCGAGGGTCACGTTGGTTTCGGTAATCGCACCGACGCCGCGGTCGATCACGCGCAACGACACTTCCTCGCCCACATCGATCTGCAAGAGGGCGTCTTCCAAGGCTTCCACGGCGCCCGCGGAATCGCCCTTGAGGATCAAGCGCAGTTCCTGCGTTTCGCCCTTGGCCAGCTGTTCGAAGAGCTGATCCAAGGTCTTGCGACGCGTGGTCTTGGCCAGCATTGCTGCCCGCTGACGGGCCTCACGCTTCTCAGCGATCTGGCGGGCCATCCGGTCATTTTCGACGACCAAGAAGTTGTCACCAGCTCCGGGAACGGAGGTCAGACCCAGCACCTGCACCGGCATGGACGGCGGTGCTTCGTCGACAGCTTGACCCTGATCGTTGATCAAGGCACGAACCCGCCCAAAGGCCGAGCCCGCAACGATGGAATCACCGGTGCGCAGCGTGCCTCGATGCACCAGGACGGTCGCGACGGGGCCGCGCCCCTTGTCCAGGTGCGCTTCGATGGCGACGCCTTGAGCAGGCATGTCGGGGTTGGCTCGCAGATCCAGCGACGCATCAGCGGTGAGCACGATGGCCTCGCGGAGAGCATCCAGACCGAGCTGAGCCTTGGCCGAAACGTCAACGAACATGCTGTCGCCGCCGTACTCTTCGGGCACCAATCCATACTCGGTGAGCTGCCCACGTACCTTGGTTGGATCGGCGCCTTCTTTGTCGATCTTGTTGACCGCCACCACGATCGGCACATCGGCCGCCTTTGCGTGGTTCAAGGCCTCAATCGTTTGCGGCATCACACCATCGTCGGCAGCGACCACCAACACAGCGATGTCAGTGGACTTTGCTCCACGGGCACGCATGGCGGTGAAGGCCTCGTGGCCTGGCGTATCGATGAAAGTGATGCGGCGTTCGCGACCATCAACGTCGGCCTTGATCTGGTAGGCACCGATGGCCTGGGTAATCCCACCGGCTTCACCGGCAACCACAT
>CAYWIN010000086.1:0-8364 GCA_964458365.1 uncultured Propionibacteriaceae bacterium | reverse complement strand
CCGCGCCGGGTGATGGCGCGGGGGCAGGTCCGGTGTAAGCCTTCACCCGGCGCGGAGCGGGGGGCTTGGGCGACCCTTTCACCCACGGGACTTCAGCAATCACCGGCGGGGCAGCCGCGGGCGGTTCACTCGATGCGGCTGCTTGACGCAAGTCATGCGAAGAGATCGTTAACGGCGCGATCATCGTTTCGCTGGGGTCAAAAACTGGCGGGGCTGACTGCGGTTGAGCTGCCACAGTCGGGTCGGGCTGTGGAACCCCGTCTGAGGTGTGCGCCACGGACTGTGCCCGTGCCGATCGGTGCGTCCGAAGAGCCTGGTCGGCATCCAGCCCCCGATAGATAGCTGAGGCGAGCACGACTCCGTCGGACAACGGCAACCGGGGCCCATCCGGGGCCGAAGGCAAAGCCAGACTGACCGCCTGTTCGCGTGGCCGCCAGGTGTCGTGCCACATCGTGGGTTCTTCGTTGCGGTCCACCGCGTCACCTGCCGTACCCAGGATGTTGCCGCGCACCACCATTCGCGCACCCGCATCGGTCACCATGAACAGCCCAAAAGCCGCCATCGATGACGGGCCGCCCGCGATCAACGCATCCAAAATGGCGTCGACGGAAGCTCCCGAACGAATGAGCGCGGCCAGCTGGTCAATGAGGGGGTCTACGGAATCAACTTCCAGCAACAACGCTGTCCCTTGCCCAACGATCGCTACCGCATCGCCGGGAACATAGCGAACCCCATGATCGCCCATCAGTCCTCACCACTTGACGTGCGTCCGGCCCGCGGCTGGGTGATTTCGTCGACCGGGCGCTGTTCGGCGCCCTCGACATTGACCACTACGACGGAGATGTTGTCCGATCCCCCGGCGGCGTTCGCCGCATCTACCAAAGCACGGGCCGCCTGGGAAGGGTCCGGGTATTCGCTCAGCACGGCGTTGATGCGGTCGTCGGTCAGTTCGCTGGTCAGCCCGTCGGAGCAGATGAGGAATCGAACGTCTGCCGTCTGCGGAAGGACCCACACATCGATGCTGGGGGCCGGATCCGTGCCGATTGAGCGGGTGAGCACATTTCGCAGGACGTGGTGCCGCCCTGCTTCGGCGGTGATCACACCTTGGGAAATGAGTTCCTGCACCTCCGAATGATCCACGGTGGTGCGCTGCAACCCCGAATGGTCCTGGCGGTAAACCCGAGAATCCCCAATGTTGAAGACTGCCCAATGGGGGCTGCCACCCAGGTTGACGTTGGCGAGGCCGGTAACCGTGCATCCCAGACCGTTCGCTTCTGGGTGACGAATTCCATAGTCCAGGACGGCGCCATTGGCGCGATCCAGGGCTTTGAGGATGTCGGATTGTTCTAATGCGGGGGAATCAATGTCGCGCAGATGCTCAATCACGATCTGGCTGGCGATTTCTCCTGCCGCATGGCCGCCCATGCCATCGGAAACGGCCCAGAGACGAGACCCGACGTAGTAGTGGTCTTCATTCGACGCGCGCACCATGCCGATATCGGTGTGGCCACCAGAAACTACCCCAACCACTGCGACACTCCTTGAGTTCCACCGAATCCCCATTGCGATGTCACCCCGCCAGCGGGAACACCTTGCGTTCCCACCAATTTGTCGAGGGTCGAACACGTCGCGTGTTGACCCTAGTGGTATTCCGCTATTCCCGTCGAAGTGATCACCCACAACACAAGCCGACGACGGCCTAGGTGGTGAGGTTCAGCCCGTCCAAGATGGAGTCGGCCACCACGCTTCGATCAAGCTCAGGGTGGAACACCAGCCATTCCAATCCGGTGTTCAGAGTGGCCCCGACGATCAAGGCGGCGCGCAATCCAGCCCGCTGAGGGTCCATCCCGCTGTGTTCGAGATCAGCGATCAGCGGCGCAAAAGCCAGGGCTCGCCAATTCTGAATGGCCTCGCGCCAACTTCGTTCGGTGCGGAACATTTCCGTCACCATGACCTGTGCAGCACCCGGGTGCTCACTCAGCAAGCTCAAGAGCGCAATGACCACGCTTGCTTGCAGGTCCTTGCCTTGCCGAGATCGGGCAGCCTCGCCAAGGGTCAGGCTGACCAACTCGGCACTGCGCTGCAAGATTGCCTCGACCAGGCCGGCTTTGGATTCGAAGTTGTAGTAGATCGATCCCTTGGCGATCCCGGCCGCCTCCGCAATCTCATCAATCGAGGTCGACGTCACGCCCCGCGCCGCGAAGAGCTCCGTGGCGGCAGTCATGATCAACTCCCGCGTGCCCTTTTTGCGGGCAACCCGGCCATCTGTCGGCGCAGTAGTCATCGCGTCACTTCCCTAAATGCTCAAGGCCGGATGCAACCGGGACATCGTCCATACGCGCTTTCGGGCTGAGACGATGGAGGTTGCCGCCAAGGACACCACGAAGATAGCAAGAAGCACGGCTGCCGAGACCCAGAATCGCGTCTCGATTCCCCCAGTGATGGCTTCCCTCAGACCACTCACCACATAGGTCATCGGCAGGTAGTCACTGATGGCTTGGAGGAAGCTGGGCGTGGTCTGAATCGGATAGGTTCCACCGGCGGAAGCGAGCTGGATCATCAACAAGACGATGATCACCACCTTGCCGACCGCGGAGCCCAAAGTGACTTGGAAGAACTGTTGCAGGGCGAAGAACGCCCCGGCAGCAAGCAAGGTGAATGCGACGGTTGCCAGTACGTTCTTGGGGTTCAATCCGATCGCGAAGTGCATCACCGACAGCATGATCGCCACTTGGCCTACCGAGAGTAAGAGCGCGGAGTTCAAAGAGCCCCAGGCCATTCGGAAGCCGTTAACGGAGGTGAGCAACGCGCGAGTTTGCAGGGGACGAAGCAACAGCCAGGTAATCAATGCGCCCACCCACAGCGCCAGGGAGATGAAGAACGGGGCGAATCCTTCACCCCATGAATCGGCCTGCCAGATGTGCTGAGCGCTGAGCTGGACCGGGCTGGACATCGCTTGCGCACGGTCGGTGCGTTGGGTCGCAGAATCGGCCGGGATAGCGGTTGCGCCTTCGTCGAGCTTGGTGCCGAGCGTACTGGCGCCACCCGCAGCTTCTTTCAGGCCCACGACCAACTGCGGAGTCGCACCGGAAAGCCGGGTCGCTCCATCATTGAGTTGGCTTGCGCCGTTGTGCGCGGCCTGAGCGCCGGTCGCCAGATTGCCCGCTCCGGCGTTCAACGCAGCAGCACCACTCACCAGACCACCCTTCGGGTCGGGATTGTTGAACGCCGCGTCCAGTTGTGCGGCCCCTGCTTGGAGGGCGGGAATTCCGGTCTGCGGATTCGACGCCGCTGCGCTCATGCTGGTGATTCCGGCGGACAGCTTGTTGGCCCCGCTGGTGAGCGCGGTCAACTGTGCAGTGGTGGTCGGGTCGGCGAGCTGATGCGCGCCTGCGTCCAGGTTGGTTGATCCCGCCGCGAGTTGACGTTGCCCTTGATCCAGCTGAGCAAGTGCTTTTCCGAGAGCAGAGTCTGGGGCGAGCGCTGCGTGCATCTGGCTCCAGGCACCGTTGAGGGCGTTGGCCGCGCCTTGGAGCGTGAGGGCATTTTGGTGGACCGCGCTGATGCCGTCGGAGACGTGATCGGCCCGATCGGCGAGCCCGGAAGCGTCCGCCTTTTGGGCAGCCAGGTCAGTTTGGATGTCGGCCAATGCCTTCTTTGCCGCGGCAGGATCGGTGTCGATGAGCTTGTTCGCCGCGGCGAGGCGGGCGTCTAGATCATCCAGGTTGTGAGCGAGGCTCGCATTGCCCGTTTTGAGCGATTGAGCGTTCTTACCCAAAGACGAGTCCGAGGCGGTGGACGAGGCGAGGGATCCAGCGCCGTCAGCGATGCTCTGGGTGGTCTTGATCAAGTCACCCCCCGTGGCTTGATAGGCCTGGGCGCGCCAGCTTTCTGCACCGGAAAGCCAGCCGCCTGATCCGGTGGCAAACTGGCTCGCTCCTCCGGCGAACTGGCTCACACCGCTTTGCAGCGTCGTGAGTGATCCACCAAGTTGGTTGATACCCGCAGCGAGTGCGGGCGCACCATTATGGGGGTCTGCCGCTTGGGCGAGCCCCCCTTGGAGCGCACTCAACTGTGCGGCACCGGCATTGAGTTGATGGGCGCCTGCCCCAGCGGTAGCGGCACCGGCCTGATATGCGCCGAGTCCTTGATGGAGTTGGTCGGCACCGGTGGCCAGCGACTGAGTCCCCGTGTCCAGCGCAGCGGCTCCACGAGCGAGTTTGCCTGCCCCCGTACTGAGCGAATCGGCACCCGATACAGCGCGGCCCAAGCCATCAGACAAGGTAAAGGCCCCGTCCGAGGCAGTACCAAACCCGTCGCGCGCATCGTTGAGCCCGACTAAGGCACTGTCGGCAGCGCGTTTGCTGATCTTGTCGCGTATCGCCTGCTGAACCTCATTCATGGCGGATTTGCCCAAGGTGCTGGCCAGGAAGGAGTTGGTGTCGTCGTAGGTGACATCAATTTGCGCTGCCTGTGGGTGGCTGCCGCCCAAGGAGTTGACCTTGGCGGTGAAGTCCGCGGGGATGGTGACCGAAAAGTAGTATTTGCCGCTGGTCACGCCGCTTCTGGCAGTTTGCGAGTTGACCGCAACCCAGCCGATGTCATTTCGGTCCAGAAGCTCATCAACCACTTCTTGGCCGTAGGCGTGACGAACTCCGTCCTTGTCGGCACCTGGTTTGTCGTTGTTGACCAGCGCGACGGGGAGCTCGTTGAGGTGGGTGGTCGGGTCCCAGAAGGCCCAGACGTACATGGCGCCGTACAGCAGCGGGATCAACAGCATGACCGCGATTGCGGCGCGGGTGATTGGCTGCCGCGAAAAGCGCTTTAGTTCCGTTCCGTGAGAAGTCCAAGCGAACATCAGGAGTGACTCGATTCCATGGGGTTGGAGAGGTTGACGTGGGCGGGCAAGGTGGCCCAGCCCAGGCGACTCAGTTCGCCGGCAGCGGCGGCCGCCACGACCACGGTGATGCCTGTCGCGGTGAGCCCGTGGAGGGCTTCCCATACTCGGCGCCGTTGATCGGTGTCATGAAGGGCGTCGATGTCATCGACGACGAGAAGGTCGGGTTTGCTGAGCATGGCCAACGCGATGCGTAGCAGGAGGTCGTCGGCCTCGTCGAGTTGGTGCACGAGCTGCCGGGCGCGCGGCGGCCGCACGTCACCGAAGACGGGTTCGCACACCTCGGCTACTTCGCGGTCGTCGGGTTGGCGAATCCGCCGATACCAGGGGGCCAGCCAGGCTTTGCGTTCGCGGACGCAGGCGGCCACGGTGACTTCCTGGTCGAGGTCATCGAGTCCATGGATGCCCACCGCAGAACTCCGATGCTGGACAGCGAAAGCGCGTTGCGGGAGAGGGTGCCCCAAGACGGTCAGGTTGCTGCCCCGGTTGGGCTTCATTCGCCCCACCAAGGTGAGCAGCAAGGACGTCTTTCCGCTCCCTGCCCGTCCGGTTACCAGAGTCATACTGCCTGGTTTGATGTCCAGATCGAGCGGGCCAAAGATCCGTCCGCGGCTGCCATCAAGCTGAAGGGATCGGGCCTGTACTGCCAGAACTGAGGGGCTGTGTGTCGCCTGAGCCGGCGAATGACGATGAATCACTGTGGTCACTATCGAGGTCCTTTCACACCCCAGGATAGTTGCACTGACCGGTCATTACAAAAAGAATCCGGAGAATTGCTAACCCTTGCCACTAAAAGGGCTGACTCCGGGCAGCGTGCCCCCCCGAGCTACGACACCGGAGGCGGAGGAGGCGGCCCGTCGACGCGCTGCATGGAAGCGGGGTTGACCGGAGCACCACTGGCCGCCGGGGCCGGCGGAGCACCCATCGCTCCGCCTGCCGCCTGACCAGGCATTCCTGGCACTTGCGGATTCGGCGCACTTGCTCGCGCCTTCTCCAACTGTTTGTGGTACCAGGTGCCAATCACCAGCATCAGCAAACCCACAGCAAGGAACGCCAAAGCCCGCACGAGGTCAGGCAGCGTACTCAGGTCGAAGAGGAAGAGCTTGAGCACCGCGGCCGCTGCGAAGGCGATCGCGAGTCGGACCGATGCTCTGCCATAGCGTTCCGACCGCAGGCCCAACCGCAGCAAGAGGACGCTGATCAACAGCCAAGCCACCGTGACCACGGCGTGCGCGGTCTGGAATCCGGCGTACTGCTGGCCAATGTTCTCGCCGATCACCGAGCCACCGATAATGACGGCCACCGACCCGAACCCGGCAGCAAAGATCCACGTGACGTAGAACAGTGCCACACCGGAACGGGGCTGGAGCACCTTGACGGCTTTCATCGCCATCAAGGTGGCCAACAGTCCGAGCAGGGAGGCAAAAACTCGCTCCAGGCCTTGGCTGGACAGTGGAGCAAAGACTCCCACGATGCTCGGCATCCAATCGACGATGCCCAACACACTTGCCACGCTCGCAATCACAAAGATGGGCAAGAACCGGTTCACCACATAGATTCCGAAGTAGGCAGCAGCCATCGCGAACAAGACGTAGCCGAAATACTGACCGTCAAGCAGCCGAGCGATGCCCAGCAAAATCATGGTCGCCCCCAACGGAGCTGCCGCGACGCGCACATCACGGACGAAGATCTGCGGAATCAATCCGGCCACGGCAAAAACCAGGCCAATCCCCACGGCGAGCGAACCAGCCAGGTACCGATCCGGCTGCCACAGCGCAAGAATCATCGGCATCACCATCAACACCATGGCTCCCACACCCGCAGCACGCATCGTCTGAGAGCCACGCTGATGCTGAACTGCGATACCCAAGCCACCCGCGGCAAGCACGAAGGACAGACCCAGCGAATAAAGCGGATCAACAAGCATCCAGACGTGACCCAGCACGATGACCGCAGAGAAATAGATCACTGTCGGCAAAACCCGAGCGATCAGGAGCACCACCCAGTCGACTTTGTGTTGAAAGGCCGAGGTGACCAGAGTCATCACCAGCATGAAGATCATCGGAGTGAGCGCCGATTGGCCACCCAAATATGGGGCCAGAACCAGGCTGCCCAGAACCGCCAGGACAGCGAGCCATTGGCTGTGCCACCAGCGGGCCACGGCGACGCCTCCGAGACTCACCAGACCCCCCAAGGTGATGCCGATCCATGGCGTGAGCAGCGGCTGCCCCACTCCGTTGGTGAAAATTGATGACAAGGCGAGGATGCTCAAGAAAGCAGAGGCGACGCCCGTGCCCAGCAAAGCCTGCGACCCAATATTCGACGGCTCTTTCGCATGCTGCACGAGTGCGGCGATGACGACCACGATGGCCAACCCAATACCGATTCCAGCCCGGGGAATCTGACCGAGGAATCCGTCGGCAGGCAGCAGCAAGACGAAGGCCACTCCCAGCAACGTGATCGCGGAACCCACTATTGAAAAGACTTCGGCGATCGTCACCTTCCGGCGCGGCGCACCGGTAGGCGGCGGCACGGGCCGGGGATAGGCACCAGTCGGCACGAAGGGTGGCGTCGGAGGCATGGGGGCCACAGGGCGCGGGCCTTGAACCTGAACGCGCCCCGGCGCGGCCGGCGGTGGTGCCATCGGGGCCGAGGCCGCCGGAGCGGCAGGGTACGGCGCGGAGTAAGGGACCGCTGCGGCCGGACGGGCTGGGGCTGGATTGATCGGCTGAGGTCGCGGTTGGGCCGGCGGACGCGTGGCGACCTGTGGCATGGCCGGCGCCGGAGCTTGTGCGGCAGGGTAGGCCGGCGCGCCCTGACGCGGCGCCAGCGGGCGAGGCGCCGGATCCACCGGGCGCACCTGTTGGGGCAAGTCCCGGGAAAGCGCGTAGACGTCGGACGCCAGATTGCTCAGAAGGCTCGAAAGGTGCACGAGATCTGCTTGGACCTTGCCCAGCCGATCGGGTTGCTGCTCAGTCATTCCCACACTCCGTCGCGTTTGAGAAAGGCCAGTATGCCGCATGCAGAGAACGGCATTCACGCCCCAATTTGTGACACAACCAAGATTGAAGGCCTGAGGCCCTCACTGGTCCCCACGCCGCCTCGTTCGGCCGAGCTTAGCCGCTTTCGCTTCGGTAGCCCCGCAGCTGCCGAGCAACCGCGGCAGCAAGCAGTGCCGCGGCACGATCAAGCGCCTCGGCGTGCGGATCAATCTCCTCGACGTGCGCGAAGCCCATCGCAGATATCGCAGCCCGATCCGGCACCCGCCCGGCGAAGGCCCAGGTCGGTATACCGGCTCGGATTGCCGCATCGAGAACGCCAGAGGGGACCTTCCCGGCGAGAGTCTGAGCGTCCAGAGCCCCTTCGCCGGTAATCACCAGGTCGGCATCGGCGAGGGCTTCTGCCAAACCCACCACATCACTGACCAACTCGACGCCACTCACAGCGCGGGCTCCCAGGACAAAGAG
>CAYWIN010000085.1:0-8387 GCA_964458365.1 uncultured Propionibacteriaceae bacterium | reverse complement strand
GGGTAAGACGGTTGTTCAACTCGGCGCGGAAACGGATTTCGTTGCGAAGAACGCCGAGTTCATGGAGCTCGCCGATCAGATCGCGGCGGCGGTTGACGCGGCCGGAGCAGAAGGTATCGCCGCTGCGTTGGCCGTCGAACTGGAATCCGGCACCTCCGTCGCCCAGGCGATCAATGAGCTGTCGGCCAAGATTGGCGAGAAGCTGGAGTTGGCCGCTGTGGCGACCTACACCGGTCCGGTTACCGTCTACCTTCACCGTCGCTCGGCTGATCTACCGCCCCAGGTTGGTGTGATGGTTGAACATGACGGTGGCGACGATGAGTTCGCTCGGAACATCGCGATGCAGATTGCGGCGATGTCTCCGACCTACGTGACTCGCGACGACGTTCCCGCAGAAATCGTCGAGAACGAGCGCAAGATTGCCGAGCTCACCGCCAAAGAAGAAGGCAAACCCGAACAGATCATCGGTCGTATTGTCGACGGTCGCCTGTCGGGTTTCTTCAAAGATGTCTGCCTGATTGAGCAGCCCAGCGTCTCTGATGACAAGAAGACGGTGGGCCAGCTGCTCGCCGAAAACGGAATGCAGGTCAAACGTTTCGTGCGGTTCTCCGCCGGGTCCTAAACCTTGCTGCGAAGGTGGCCGTCTGGAGCAATCCGGACGGCCACCTTCTTTTGGTGACGAGCCTTTCGGCCGTGGTGTGGTGCGCCAGAGCCCAGACGGGTCGGCTAGGGTAATGGAGGTCCGTCGATGGACCGACAAGCCGCCCAAAGGAGTCCAGATGGCTAGCCCCTATCGACGTGTCCTACTGAAACTCTCTGGTGAGGCTTTCGGTGGCGGCAAGCTCGGTGTTGATCCTGATGTCATTTCCAGCATCGCGGCACAGATCGCTGCGGTGGTGAAATCCGGTGTTCAGGTGGCTATCGTCACCGGCGGGGGGAACTTCTTTCGCGGGGCAGAGCTGCAAACCCGTGGCATGGATCGTGCTCGGGCCGACTACATGGGCATGCTCGGCACGGTGATGAACTCTTTGGCGCTGCAAGACTTCTTGGAGAAAGCCGGAGTTCCCACCCGAGTTCAGACGGCGATCACCATGGGCCAAGTGGCTGAGCCCTATATTCCGTTGCGCGCCATCCGGCACATGGAGAAGGGGCGTGCGGTGATCTTCGGGGCGGGATCCGGGATGCCCTTCTTTTCGACCGACACCGTCGGCGCGCAACGCGCTTTGGAAATTGGTGCAGACGTCCTGCTGATGGCAAAACAAGGAGCGGACGGAGTCTATGACTCTGACCCCCGAACGAATCCTCAGGCTCAACGCTTCGATGAGCTGACCTATGACGATTTTCTTGCTCGAGACCTCAAGGTCGCTGACGCGACCGCGATCAGCTTGGCGCGTGAGCATCGCCTCCCCATGGTCTTCTTCGATCTGGTCCAGGAAGGCAACATTGGCCGAGTGATCGCCGGTGACAAAATCGGAACCACTCTGCACGCCTGAGGGCGCGCAGGCAGAACGAAAGGGAAGAATCGTGATCTCGGAGATCATCTCGGAAGCCCAACACAAGATGGGCGCCAGCGTGGCGCACACCCAAGAGGAGTTCAGCGGGATTCGCACAGGTCGGGCACACCCCGGCATGTTCAACAAACTCCTGGTGGACTACTACGGTGCACCCACCCCGTTGCAGCAACTCGCGACCTTTCAGGTACCCGAGGCTCGGACAGTGCTGATTACCCCCTTCGACCGCGGAGCGATGGCCGGGATTGAGAAGGCGATTCGCGACTCCGACCTCGGCGTCAATCCCGCCAGCGATGGCAACTTGATCCGGCTCGTGCTGCCGCAGCTCACCGAAGAGCGTCGCAAGGAGTACATCAAGCTTGCTCGCTCGAAGGCCGAAGAGGGCCGAGTGGCCATTCGGGGCATTCGGCGGCACGCCATCGAGTCGGTGCACAAGATGGTCAAAGAGAAGGACGTCAGCGAGGACGACGCGCGTGGCGCCGAGAAACAACTTGATGGCATCACCAAGAAGCACACCGAACAGGTGGATGAGATGCTCAAAGCCAAGGAAGCCGAACTCCTCGAAGTGTGACTGATGACTCCTGAACCAGTGAGCTCGAAGTCTCGGGCCGGACGCGACCTACCCGCCGCAATCGCGGTGGGGTTGGGTCTGTTCGCCGTTGTGGTCGTCACCTTGGTGTGGTGGCATCCGGGATTCATCCTGCTCCTGGTCGCGCTCACCAGCCTGGGTGCTGTCGAGTTGCATCAGGCTCTGCGTCGAGTGGGAATGACCTCGACGATCATCCCGGTGGTTGGGGGGAACATCGCCATCATCGGTGGCACCTATGCCGCCGCTGAGTTGCAGCAATACACCAATGTGGCCTGGCATGTGGTTCTCCTGGGTGCCATTGGTGGCACGGTCCTGGTCGCCCTGGGCTGGCGCATGTTCGGTGGCGCCGATGGCTATGCCAGGGACAGTGCTGCCAGTTTGTTCATCATCGGGTATGTGCCCCTCTTGGCGTCCTTTGTGGGGCTGATCCTGGCTCAAAATCACGGGGTCGCCAAGCTGGTCGCAGTTTTCCTGTGTGTGGTGGGAAGTGACACAGGCGGCTACGCCCTGGGGGCGTGGCTGGGTAGACATCCGATGGCGCCAGTGATCAGTCCGAAGAAGACCTGGGAAGGCATGGCCGGCTCCTTCTTGTTGGCCGGGCTGGTGGGCATCCTGGACGTCGTCTTCGTGATGGGGCAGCCCTGGTGGATGGGTTTGGTCCTGGCTGTGGTCGTGGTGATCTTCGGAACGGCCGGTGATCTGATCGAATCCATGATCAAACGGGACGTGGGCATCAAAGACATGAGCTCTTTCCTTCCTGGTCATGGGGGAGTGATGGACCGTCTGGACTCAACCTTGGTCGCCGCTCCCGCCGCCTGGCTTCTGTTCGTCCTGCTGGGGATGGGCTCGTGAGTGGGCTGACTCCGCAGGAGGAAGCCGAGTTTTCTGCGGCGGTAGCAAAGGCCGAATCGGGGCACATTGTGCCGTTGGACTTGACGGACCGTCCGGCGAAGCCGTCGGCTCACTGGATCGACTTCGACCCCGATCAGCGCCTGGCGGTGGTGGCCGAGCTGGGCCTGCCGAAGTTTCGGGCGCGACAGATTAGCCATCAGATTTTCTCCGGGTTGAACACCGATCCAGAAAGCTGGACCGACTTTCCCCAAGCCGATCGCCAGCGGGTAGCTCAGCGATGTGTTCCACCCCTGTTGGAGCGAGTTCGAGACCGCCTCGGCGATGCAGGAACGACGGTGAAATCTCTGTGGCGGCTGAATGACCGGTCTTTGGTGGAAAGCGTCTTGATGCGGTATGGCGTGCCGGGTATCCGCGCTAGTGGGCGAGGGCGTGAACGCGCCACCGTGTGCATCTCGTCGCAGGCCGGGTGCGGAATGGCTTGTCCCTTCTGCGCCACTGGTCAAGGTGGTTTGCAGCGGAACCTGAGCACGGCCGAAATCGTGGCCCAGGTGATGGATGCCGCTCGTCGTCTTCGTGACGCAGAACTGCCCGGAGGGCCGGGTCGAGTAAACAATGTGGTCTTCATGGGAATGGGCGAACCTCTGGCGAACTACAACGCCGTGGTCGCTGCGGTGCGCGCGATCATCACGCCTAACCCTGACGGGCTGGGCATCTCAGCCCGGGGCGTCACCATTTCGACGGTCGGTTTGGTGCCAGGGATTCGCAAGTTGGCCGACGAAGGTCTGCCCGTGACTCTGGCGGTGAGTCTGCATGCGCCCGATGATGCTCTGCGTGACGAGCTCTGCCCGATCAATACTCGCTGGCCGATTGCGGAGGTGATCGCTGCGGCAAAGCACTACTTCCTCGCCACCCGGCGGCGGGTTTCGATCGAGTATGCACTGATCCGTGATGTGAATGACCAGTCATATCGCGCCGACGAGTTGGCGGCCGTCTTGCGAGGCCCGAATGGTTACGGCTGGGTCCATGTGAACCTGATTCCACTCAACCCCACCCCGGGATCAAAGTGGACGGCCTCGCGTCCGGGGGTGACCGAGGAATTCGTGGCTCGATTGGAGGCCCGAGGGGTGCCGGTCACCGTTCGGGATACTCGCGGCAGTGACATTGATGGCGCCTGCGGTCAGCTGGCCGCCACCGAACGTCCGGCCGGTTAGGTCGGTCGCAGAGTCTGGCAGCAGTGCCGTTCACGCTCACTCATCCGGCAGTTGTTCTTCCGCCGCGACGCAACACCGTCTCGCCGTTCGCCGTTCGCCGTACTCACGGCCGGAGCAGTGAGCCCCGACATTCCTTCCTCCCTGCCGACCGCCATGGTGATCGGTCCGGCGTAAGCCATTCGTTGTGGGGCATGGTGACCGGGGACGTAGTCGGCGGCACAAAGGAGCGGCATCATCGATGCGCTGAGGCTGTGTAGTTGCTCTGAGGCGTGGCAACTGCGACCATGAAACCACCATTGCCTATCGAATGAGGTCGTCGTGTACATCGACTCCCGTTGCGCAAATCACCTGCGCTGACCGGTTGAGTCTTTTCGACTCCCGGAGCGCAACGCTCACTGAAGGAGTCCACGATGCCCATCTCGCCTGCTGTTGTTCTTGACGATCTGTCCTTTTCCTGGCCCGACGGCCAACTCGTCATTGATCACGCATCACTCACCATGCGTGGTCGCGTCGGCTTGATCGGAAACAACGGTGCCGGGAAGACCACCGTGCTGCGGCTGATCACCGGCGACCTCACTGCGACCTCCGGGCGGGTGATTGTGAATGGTTCGGTAGCCGTCCTTCCTCAGAGCATCACCTTGCGGACCGAATCGACGGTTGCGGAACTGGTAGGGATCGCCGAAACTCGGTCGGCGCTGGCCGCGATTGAGGCTGGTGCGACCGATCCCGCGCTGTACGACATTGTCGGATCAGATTGGGACATCGAGGCGCGCGCCCGGGCAGCACTGGCCAATGCGGGACTGGGCGGATGCGAGCTTGACCGACCAGTCGGCCGACTTTCCGGCGGTGAAGCGATGCTCATCGCGCTGATCGGAATGAGCCTTTCGGGTGCGTCGATCGCCGTATTGGATGAGCCGACGAACAACCTGGACGCGGACGCTCGAGCCGTGCTGCTGGACATTTTGGATTCCTGGCCGGGCACCGCTGTGATCGTCAGCCACGATGTGGAGTTGCTTAACACGGCTAGCCAGATCGTTGAACTGCGCCAAGGACAGCTGACCGGTTTTGGCGGCAATTACGACCAGTTCCGCCAGCACCGTGAACGCGAACAGGTTCGGGCCCAGCAGGTGTTGGCGACCGCACAACAACGTCTGAAGACCGAACAACAACGGCGGGCGGCGGCCGAAACGCGTCTGGCGCGCAGCGCCCGCCACGGGCGTTCCGATGTAGCGCGTTCGGCCTTCATCGGAGCAGCGGCCGATGAACGTCGACGACGAGCCGAACAGACAGCGGGCGCGGTCCGAGCCCGGACCCAAGCGCGGGTGGCTCGGGCTCAGGAACAGGTTGACCAAGCCCAAGGGGGTATTCGCACCCAAAACAATGCCTCGATGAGCTTTCCTGATCCAGAGATTGGAGCTACCCGTCAGCTCCTCCGGTTGCGGGACGCTGACAGTGAGTTTCTGTTGGCCGGCCCTGCCCGGGTTGCACTCGGTGGGCTCAACGGGGTGGGCAAGACGCGACTGCTGGAGACGATTCTTCATCCCGACTCGCAGGCCCCCGTCCAAGCCCAGGCGCTGTGTGAATCGGTGGGCTATCTCCGACAACGCTTGGACGGGTGGGAAACACGGACATCTGTTGCGGACGAATTGGCGTCGCTTACCTCAGGTGGGCCGCAAAACCGTATCCCCGCATTGATGGCGTCGTTCGGTTTGAGGGCCGACCATCTGGGACGTCCACTGGCCAGCCTGTCTGGGGGTGAACGGTTCAAAGTTGGGTTGGCTCGACTGTTGTTGGCCGAGCCAGCGCGCGAGCTGTTGGTCCTTGACGAGCCCACGAACAACCTTGACCTGGACGGCATTGAGCAGCTCATTGCGGCCCTGAACCGTTACCGGGGTGGCCTTCTGGTGGTCAGCCACGACCGTTGGTTCCTTGAAAACCTCGGCGTGGACACCTGGCTTGAGCTGCGCGAACAGGACGGGGCCACGCGTTTGATGCGGGATTGGCGCTGAGTGGAACACGACAGCTGTGGTTGAACTTGGCCAATTCCGCACCTGAGCAGGGTCAGCGGAGCAGAATTTCACACAGAACCTAACCTCAGGAGTACAGATGACGACCGAAATCGATGTTGAAGAAGTAGACCGAAGCACCATCAGCTTTGTGCGCACCGCACTGGGTTTCGCAGGCTTGGCAGCGCTGGTCTTCGGCGTCCTCATCCTTGCCTGGCCCGAGCACACCGCAATGTTCATCGTGGCGCTGTTTGTGATCGCCTGGGCAGCAATCGCCGGGGTGGTCAATCTCGCGATCGGGATCTTTTCCAAGAATGTGAAGGTGGGCTCCCGGGTGGGGTCGATCATCCTGGGCATTCTCTTTCTGGCACTGGCGATTATTGCCTGGGCGAACTTGGCAGCCTTTACTGCGGCCTTCGGGTTCCTGTTGGGCATCGTGGTCGGTGTGGTGTGGATTATTGAAGGCATCGTGACCTTGGCGTCTGGCTTTGGAAGCAAAGTCGAGTTGTGGCCGACTCTGTACGCGCTGCTGAGCATCATCGCCGGAATCGTTGTCCTCACTGCTCCGCTGTGGGCCGTCGGACTGCTGTGGCTGATCTTGGGCATCGCTTTGGTCGTGGTCGGGATCGTCCAGATCATTCGAGGTTTCAGCTTCGGACGCTGATCGTCGAACGCTCTCGTCGCGTCAGGCCACTAGGCTGAGCGCGGCGAGAGTAACGAGGAGAGCACCGTATGCGGCATGTCGTGATCCTGGGCAGTACCGGGTCGATTGGTACTCAAGCGATCGAGGTGATCGACAAGAATCGCGACCGATTCGATGTCGTTGCGATATCCGCTGGAGGGGCTCACCCGCAGCTGCTGATCGACCAAGCCCGTCACCTCGGGGTGTCGGCTGTGGGGGTAAGCGATTCCTCGGTCGCTGAGCAGGTCGCCCAAGCCCTACCTGGCGTAGAGGTGGTGGCCGGACCTGAAGCTTCGACACAGATTGCCGGGATGTCCTGCGATGTGGTCTTGAACGGGATCACTGGCGCTTCCGGGCTTCGGCCAACTCTTGCCGCGTTGGCAACCGGGGCCACTTTGGCGTTGGCCAACAAGGAATCCTTGGTGATCGGCGGTGAGTTGGTGACGGGGGCAGCGGCACCAGGCCAGATCGTCCCGGTCGATTCAGAACACTCGGCCTTTGCACAAGCTCTGCGTTCGGGGCGGGCCGACGAGGTACGTCGTTTGATCTTGACCGCCTCCGGTGGGCCCTTTCGCGGTTGGTCGCGAGCGCAGCTGGCCGCCGTCACCCCAGCGCAGGCCATGGCTCATCCCACCTGGGACATGGGCCGGGTTGTCACGATCAATTCAGCGACGTTAGTGAACAAGGGCTTGGAGCTCTTGGAAGCATCCCTGCTTTTCGATGTCGACTTGGACCGGATCGATGTCGTGGTTCACCCCCAGTCGGTGATTCACTCCATGGTCGAGTTTCAAGACGGCTCCACCATCGCCCAGTGTTCACCACCGGATATGCGCCTTCCGATAGCCCTGGGGCTGTCGTGGCCAGATCGTCTGGCTGATGTTGCGTCCCCCTGTGACTGGAGCGCTGCCACCGGTTGGACCTTCGAACCGCTCGATGCCGAGGTGTTCCCCGCCGTCGAGTTGGCCCGCGCCGCGGGCAAAGCGGGCGGTACCGCCCCCGCAGTCTTCAATGCAGCGAATGAAGTTTGTGTGGACGCCTTCTGCGCGGGCAATTTGGAGTTCAGCGGCATTGTTGACGTGGTGGGCGACGTGCTCCATCGTCATCTGGGCGGCGAAGCCGAGGCATCGATGTCGGTGGAATCTGTGCTCGCTGCGGATGTTGCTGCGCGGGTGGCGGCGACGGATCGAATCAAGGAGCGGTAGATGCAGGTGCTACTCACAGTGGGCGTCGCTGTCGTCTTCTTCGCCTTGATTATGCTTTCGGTGGCCTTGCATGAGATTGGGCACATGGTCCCGGCGAAGATTTTCGGGGTGCGAGTTCCGAAGTATTTCGTCGGTTTCGGGCCGACCAT
Organism: uncultured Propionibacteriaceae bacterium; assembly: GCA_964458365.1. Lineage (GTDB taxonomy): Bacteria > Actinomycetota > Actinomycetes > Propionibacteriales > Propionibacteriaceae > Propionicimonas. The sequence continues at coordinate 185 of CAYWIN010000085.1, read as the reverse complement.
CTGGTCGACGAAGAAGGGCGAGACCGAGTACGGGATCAAGCTCTTTCCGCTCGGCGGTTTCGTGCGGCTGTTGGGCATGTACCCACCTCGGCGTGACGGGGGCTCCCCGCGCGGCCGGTTGGCGGAATTCGCCGATGACGCCCGCGAGGGGGAGTGGGCTGACATCACCGCAACAGATGTGGCCG
>CAYWIN010000084.1:0-8403 GCA_964458365.1 uncultured Propionibacteriaceae bacterium | reverse complement strand
CGGATGAACACCTCGCGTCGCTCGTCCGCCCAGGCGAACAAGGCGATCGCCCAGAGCTTCTCCAAGATGGTGCTGCGCGACGTCTGGCTGACCCAGCTGCGCGCGCAAGTGGGTCCGTTGTTGAAGCGGATTGCCGATCCTGACTATGAACTGACCGATGCCGAACGTGCGGCCTGCCTGTCCCAAGAGAGCCGGCTGCGCGATGCCATGCGTGCGGGGAACCTGGTCACCGAACTCACCTCGGATGCCATCGAGGTGGCTCGCGAGCGGGGCGTCGACGTCCGTCTGGTCGACAGCCGTGGCACGCGACTGCCAGAGGATGTACGTGCGGCTCTGACTCAGCACTTGGGTCGGCTGCTTACCGATTCCAGTACGAAGCGGGTCGTGGCCCGCGCCGCCCCAGAGGGCTACGAGGACGTCGTCACCGTGCTTGCGGTGAAAGAGGACGGAACCAGCGAACTTGTGGGTCTCGACGCCAATGGTCAGATGAACACGCGCTGATGATCCAGCATGCGAATCGGCATCACGCGTTAGGCTGGCGCCCATGATCAACACCGCCGTAATCGATGACCATGAGGCCATCCGTATCGGGATGTCTGCCGCACTGAAATCACACCCGGGACACGAGGTCACTCTGGTCGATGGGGCCGCGACGGTAGACGAATTCCTTGACCGCAGCCCGCAGGCCGAAGTCGTCTTGCTTGACCTTCAACTCGACGACGGCTCCGACCCCCTGGTGAACGCCGAGCGTCTCATCGAAGCCGGGTACAAGGTGCTGGTGTATTCCATTGCAGACAACGTTCGACTGCTTCGTCGCGCGTTGGCCGGCGGTGCCGCCGGGGTGTGCCGCAAAGCTGAGCCCATCTCGGTCACGATTTCGTCCATTGAGGCGGTTTCGGAAGGCCAGGTTGTGATCAGCCAGGAGATCCTGGCTGCGATTGAGGGGGATGCCTCGTATGTGGCGGCAAACCTCGGACCTCGAGAACGAGAAGTCCTGGCGCTTTATGCCGGGGGCTTTGAAGTCCCTGAAGTGGCCGAACGCCTCACCATCACCGAGAACAGCGTCAAGGAATACCTGAAGCGCATCCGGGTGAAGTACACCAACGTGAACCGTCCGGCCGCCAGCAAGCTGGACCTGTTCCGCCGAGCGATCGAAGATGGCATCGTTCCGCCGGTGGAGCCACACCAGTAGGACCGCGCCTGCGCGCAAGCCCTCCAGACCGAAACGCTCGGGCCTCGATGACGGGAGCCGAGCGTTTCTGCAATTGTCGGCGACCCTGCAGGCTTCGCGGATCAGTACCAGCCCTTAGCCTTCTTGAACTCCCAGGCCACGCAGGGGGTTCCGTAGGACTCCTTCACATATTGCAGACCCCAGGAGATTTGTGTCACCGGGTTGGTCGCCCAGTCCGATCCTGCACTGGCCATCTTCTTACCGGGAAGCGCCTGAGGAATTCCAAAGGCGCTGGACGTGGGGTTGTCAGCCTGGGGGTTCCAGTTGCTCTCACGAATGATGATGTTGTCGTAGCAGGTGAACTGAGCGTCACCCCAGCCATAGCGCTCGCGCATCATTTTGCGGGCAAGGGCCCGCAGTTGGTCGGTGGTTGGCTGGTGATGATTGGCAGCAGCGTTCGTCTTTGCCATCGCTTTGGCCCGGCGGCTCACCAGCCCGATGAGTTCGGAGTGCTCGTCGATAGCAGCGTTCTGTTGCGTCAACGCGAGAGTGCGTTGGGTCACTAGTTGGTCGGTGTCAGGGGCCGGACGGACCGTGCCCGCAGCATAAGCTGAGGCGCCGACCGTCGCCACAACTCCTGCAGCGACGATGCAGGCGCCCGTTCTCAGCCACCCTGTGATCCCCACAACTCAACTATCCGCCCTAGTGAAAACGGCAAGCCTGGGTTCGAGAGGGTTCCCTCACTTGGCCCTCCACCGTGCGGCACGCGCCCAGCGTGCGGGCCGTTAGGGTGGAGCTGTGTACCTCAGGCAGTATTCGGGCGAAGCGTTGGTGCGCGGCATGGCCGCCGCGTTGGCTGGCGGACAGCCACTAGCCCCGGACTGCGAACCGCGATTGGCTGCTGCGTTGGGACTGGGGGAGCCGGTCACTGAACCCGGAGCGGCCTTGGTCGTGCCCACCTCAGGTACAACAGGTGCTCCCAAAGCGGTCGTGCTTTCCGCTGCGGCGGTGACTTTTTCGGCCCAGGCCAGCCACGAGCGGTTGGGTGGAGCGGGGGACTGGGTGTGTCCCCTGCCGACCCAGCACATTGCCGGATTGATGACCGTGGCTCGTGCCGTGGCGGCGGGCACTCAGGTGCGATTCGTCGAGCCTTCTTTGGTGGACCTTCCCACCGTGACGGAACGAACCTACCTATCGGTGGTTGCCGCTCAGCTGGACCGGGCCTTGGCCGAACCAGCACTGGTCGAGCGGCTGCGGGGCTATGCGGCCGTCCTGGTTGGGGGCAGTGCCGTTCGTGCTGAGCTGATTCACGCTGCCCGTCAGGCCGGGATCGTTGCCGTCACCACCTATGGGGCCAGCGAAACGTGCGGTGGCTGTGTCTACGACGGATATCCGCTCAGTGGTGTCGGGGTCGAATGGGACGCCGAGCGTATCGGTCTGCGCGGCCCGATGGCCTTTAGCGGCTACCGGCTGCGGCCAGACCTCACCGCTGAAGTGTTGGACGGTGATCTGGTCTGGACGCACGATCGGGGTCGTTTCGTCGACGGGCGGCTCACCATCTGGGGTCGACTCGATGACGTCGTGACCAGTGGTGGGGAGAAGGTCGACCTCGCTCACGTGCAGGCCATCTGCGAGGAACACTGGGGGCCGGCTGATGCAGGTGGTCTGGCCCTGCTCGCGGTGCCAGACTCGCGCTGGGGCCATCGGATTGTGGCGTTGAGCACCCAGGTCTGGGATCTGCGGCAGGTGCAGGACGTTCTTCGTCCCTTAGTGGGGCAGGCCGCCATGCCCAAGGAATTGCGGCATGTCACCGATATGGCGTACACATCATTAGGCAAAATCGACCGGGTCGCGTTGCTGCGTGCCTGGAAACAGAAGGATGAGAATGGCGACGTTGGCTGACTGGGTCGAGGGTGCACGTCCCCGAACTTTGCCGGCCGCAGTGGCCCCGGTACTCGCCGGAACTGCTGTGGCTTGGTTTGAGGGAGGCATCGTCCCGACACTTGCGGCTCTCGCCCTCATCCTCACCTTGTCTCTGCAAGTGGGCGTCAACTATGCCAACGACTATTCCGATGGCATCCGCGGCACCGACAACGACCGGGTTGGTCCCCTGCGGCTAGTCGGCTCGGGGGTGGCATCACCGAAAGCTGTCCGAGCGGCCGCCTTCACCGGCTTCGGAATCGCAGCCGTGGTGGGTTTGACCATTGTGATTCTCACCGGCCACTGGTGGCTGCTCTTTGTTGGTGCGGTCTCGATTGCGGCGGCCTGGTACTACACCGGCGGCCGATACCCGTACGGCTATTTGGGGCTCGGGGAGTTCTTCGTCTTCATCTTCTTCGGCCTCGTGGCAGTGACGGGCACGGTCTATATCCAAACTGGTTTTGTTTCGCCTACCGCGTGGTGGACTGCGGTGGCCATTGGGGCCTTGGCCTGCGCCATCTTGGTGGCGAACAACCTTCGAGACATCGATAGCGACCGAGACAACGGAAAGCGCACCTTGGCCACCCGTCTGGGGGATCGCGGGACTCGCTGGTTCTACCTAGGCATGGTGGCTGTGGCCGTGACGGGAGTGGTCATGGTGGCGCTGAATAGCTCGTGGTGGGCGTTGCTCGGCCTGCTGATGCTCGGCGTGCTCGTGCTGCCGATTTCTGCCATTCTCAACAACGCTACGGGTAAGGATCTGATCCCGGCTCTGAAGCAGACCGGCGCGGCCGAACTGATCTGTGCGCTGGGAGTCTTCGTCGGTTTGTGGATCGGGCAATGACCATTCGCCGCGTCTGGGCCTATCGGCTGCCGCTGCGCAACCAGTTTCGTGGGCTTCGCGTCCGAGAGGGGCTGCTGGTTCAGGGGCCCGCAGGCTGGGCTGAGTGGAGTCCTTTCGCCGAATATCAGTATCCCGAGATTGGTTCCTGGTGGAGGGCTACCCGGGAAGCCGCTGAGGTGGGCTTCCCGCAGCCTGTCCGCGACCGGGTTCCGGTAAACGTCACCATTCCTGCCGTCGATCCGGACACGGCGCATCAATTGGTGAGTGATTCGGGCTGTCGGACGGCCAAAGTGAAGGTTGCGGAAGCTGGCCAGGCTTTCACCGAGGATGTGGCGCGCGTTGAAGCTGTTCGCGATGCACTCGGGCCCCGCGGGAAGCTGCGTATCGATGTCAACGGACGCTGGGCGCCCGATGAGGCGCTGGCCAAGATTCGTCAGCTGTCGGGTTTTGATCTGGAATATGTGGAGCAGCCCTGCTCCGACGTCGAGGAGTTGTCCACCGTGCGCCGGATGCTGGCCCGATCCGGGATCCAGGTACTGATCGCCGCCGATGAGAGCATTCGACGCAGTGGGGACCCAGAACGAGTCGTGAAAGAAGAAGCCGCTGATGTGGCGGTGCTGAAGGTGCAGCCGCTTGGCGGAGTGCGGCCCTGCCTGGAGTTGGCCGAACGCCTCGGACTGCCCGTGGTGGTGTCGTCTGCATTGGAAAGCTCTGTGGGGCTGATGGCTGGGGTTGCCCTTGCTGCCGCGTTGCCTGAGCTGCCGTTCGCCTGTGGGTTGAACACCGCGTCCATGTTCCAGCGCGACGTGACCGACACCCCGCTGGTCGCTGAGAATGGCGCAATTTCGGTGCGAACCGTGGTGGTGTCATCGACGGGATGGCAAGCTGACCCGCAGGTCACCCAGCAGTGGTTTAACCGCTTGGACAGCCTTCCCGCAGATGTGAGGAGTGACGGTGAGTGATGCGGCCGAATGTGCTCGGACGCTGATTGGCAGCTTCCTGGCCCAAGGTGTGACCGACTTCGTCCTCTGTCCAGGCTCGCGCAGCGCGCCATTGGCGTTGAGTCTGGCCCAGACCGCCCGCGCCGGACGATGCCGACTGCACGTACGGGTCGATGAGCGTTCTGCCGGTTTCGTGGCACTCGGCCTGTCGAAAGCGTCGTTGCGGCCGGTGGTGGTGATCACCACGTCGGGCACCGCGGTCGGAAACCTGATGCCGGCGGTGATGGAAGCTCACCATGCCGGGATCCCTGTGATTGTGGTGAGTGCGGACCGGCCGAGCTGGCTTGTGGGTATTGGCGCGAATCAAACCACCGACCAGATCGGTCTTTTCGACGGCTTCGTCACCTCCTCGGCTCGCATTGACCCGGCGGCGCCTCATGCCGCGGTGGTGGCACAGGCGACTCGCGCCGTGATTCTGGCCACCGGCGCCAGCGGGAGTCGTCCCGGACCGATCCATCTGAACGTGGAATTCGCTGAGCCTCTGGTGGACAAGGGAACCCCCTACGAGGCCCATCAGGTTCAGCCCGTTCTGGCCTCCGGATGGACGCCGCCGGTTCCGGTTGAGATCACCGAATCGGCCCGGACCCTGATCATTTGTGGAGACGCCTCGGTGGAAGCCGGACGCCGCGCGGTAGCCGCAGCGGAAGCCGCAGGCCTGCCTTTGCTTGCCGAGCCATCCAGCAACGCCCGTTACGGCGAGCATGCTTTGGCCACGGGACGCCTGTTGCTTGGTGGGCCGCTGGGGGCACAAGTTGAGCGCGTCGTGGTCTTCGGGCGCCCCACGCTGTCGCGTCCGGTCAATGCACTGCTCAGCCGAGACGACATCGACGTGATCGTCGTCAGTGACCGAGCCGACTATGTGGACCCGGGTTGGCGCAGCGCCTTAGTGGTTCCCGCCATCAGCTTGGCTCCCGGCGATCCGCAGTGGTTCGCCGCTTGGAAGCAGGCCGACGCTCAGCTGTCGGTGAACGTGGCCGAGCTGTGTGCCGAGATGCCCGGACTCACCGGTCCGGAGTTGGCTTCCCTGGTGCGGGCCGCGGTGCCGACAGGCCACGTGCTTTGCGTGGGGAATTCGAATGCGATCCGGGATGCCGACCTGGCACCAGTGCCTGCTGAGTCGGGGCCGGTCTATTCCCAACGCGGACTGTCGGGAATCGATGGCACCGTGTCGAGCGCGATCGGAGTGGCTCTGGCCAGCAATATGCCCACCACCTTGCTCTGCGGAGACATTTCGCTGGTTCATGACGCGTCGGCCTTGGCTATTGGCTCGATGGAGCCTCGTCCGCCGCTGCGCGTGGTGGTTGCCGACGACGACGGTGGCGGCATTTTCGCCACGCTGGAGTACGGCGATCCCGAGTTCGCTGATTCCTTCGAACGGGTGTTTGCTACGCCGACCGGAATCGACCTCGTTGACTTAGTGAGTGGCTACGGGGTTCAGGCTCGGCGCGTAGACCGTGCTGACGAGCTTGCCGAAATCTTGGCCGAACCCGCGACCAATCTGGAAGTGGTGGTGGTCACCGTCGACCGCAGCCGTCGCGGCGAACTGGCCCGAAAGATGAGCCAACTCGCCGCGCGGACGGTGTGAATCAATCAGCTTGAATATGCGGTGATATCGATCGCGTAGCGATCCCAGCGGTAGCAGTGGTCGCCATATTCGACCGCTTGGCCTGACGGATCGTAGGCGCGACGAGACATCGTGAGGACCGGGTCGGTGGGCTGCAACTTCAGCAGTTGCTGCTCAACCTCGTTGGGATGCCGAGCAGCGATGTGCTGGTAGCCCACGGCGGGCACGATGTTGCGGGCGCGAATCAAGGTGTACAGGCCGTATGTGGCCAGCTCCTCGATTTCCAGGTCTGCCCAATCGGGGCTGAGCCAGTTGCGCAGGACTGCCACTGGTCCTTCATCCGTTGCGCGAAGTCGCTCAACGTAGACCAGGGGGGTCTTGGGTGCCAGTCCCAACATCTCGGCCACATGGGGGTCGGTGTAGTTGGTGGTGAACTGAAGCACTTCACTTCGAGGATTCTTGCCGCTTCTCTTGAGGTCGTCGTACAGGCTGGGAAGGCCATAACGCCGGTGAACGACTTCGTTTGCGACGGTGGTGCCGATACCGCGCCGACGAACCAGAAGACCTCGCGACACCAATTCGATGATCGCGCGGCGGACGGTCGGTCGGGAAAGGTTAAGCCGCTCGGCCATGGACAGTTCGTTCTCAAAAGCATCGCCGGGCTTCAATACTCCGGTGTCGATCGCTTCTGCCAACTGTTCGGCGAGCTGGTGGTACAGCGGTACCGGGCTGTTGCGGTCTATCTGGACCGGGAGCTGCTGTGCCATAACGGGCAAGATATCGCATCGACGCTCAGATGTGGCCAGCATGTTCCATATTTGTCACATTGCGTTCAATCGTTGACAAATGGGGTCAGGAGGGGGTTGTCGCCTTGACGGTTCATTCCAGGCTTCGCAGCCACCAACGAAGAGCATAGGTTGCCCGGACATCGTCCTCGTTGTAGGCCAGGATTCGTTCGCGGGCTGCCGTTCGCCGCACCGGATCGGGGTCAGTGACCGCGGTCTCAAACCACTTCATGCTGTTCAAACCGCCAGGATCCTGGTCACGCCAATGAAACCCAGCTCCCGCGCTGGCCATCGCCTTCAAACCCAGGCCGTTTGCGCCAAAAAAGTGGCGGCGCACAATGCCGAAAAGATCGACAAAATGGCTTTGGGCGTACTTATAGGCCCAGATCAGCGTCGGATCTCCGAGAGCGGCAAGTCGGCTGAGGCGCAGTACCTCGTAGTCGGAGTAGTGATAGAGCTTGGCATCCGTATCGCGCACGGTTTCGCGTAACCACGTCAGAGCGGTTCGCGCCAACTGGAGCTCACCGTCGGCGTCCAAATCCGTGAACGAACTGAACTCCTGGTAGTGGCCGCCCGAGGGATCGTCAACCCAGAAACCCCACAGGTAGACCCGATCGCTGCGCGACGTTTCCACATCAATGTCGATCTCGACGCTGGCTTGGGGGACGTCGATTGCGCCGTTGGTAAGCCGATCGATATCGAGGCCGCGGTTGAGGAGTGTCGCGCGTCGGTGAACGGCGTGGAGCCGGTCTTCTGCGCCAGGGCGGTCCGCCACCTCAGGCAGGTATGTGGTGTGAAGAGCGTCCAGATCGGCTGCGGCCAGATCGGCGATGGTGGTCACTCCTGCGGCGCGCAGGCGTTCGATCTCATGCCGATCCAACGGCGACTTGTTGATTCGCAGGTTCACGTCGTCGTCATCAATCTGCGGGCGACAGGTAGCCCACCATCGGCAGTAACCGCATTCCCCGGTCACAATGGGCCGAAAATCGGTGACCGTCTCGTTGATGGCGCTATGGGCTAGGGCAACGCGATCGGCGAAATCATCTCGGTAGCGGTCCAGGGCGGCAACCTGAGTGGGTTCCAGATATCGGCCCGGCGGTGCAGGAACTCGGCGCCGA
>CAYWIN010000083.1:0-8422 GCA_964458365.1 uncultured Propionibacteriaceae bacterium | reverse complement strand
CCAGGGGGAGGGCCGAGGTGAGATCCTCGCCCTCTCCCTTGATCACGGCATGCTTTTCCCGCTCGGGGATCGACTCGCTGCATTTAAACAGGTGGTAAGGCATGGCCGGGCCTTTCTGTTGAAGGGGTGGAAGCTGATCAGTCGGAAATGCCGTACTTGACGACCATGGCTTCCAGTTCGTCCATGCTCAGCGGCGTGGGAACCACGAAGTCTTCGTTTTCGATGATCTTTCGGGCGAGCTCGCCGTACTCCTTGGCCTGGTTTTCGTTGGCGTCGTACTCAACGACGGTCTTCTTGTTGAACTCGGCCTTCTGCACCACGTTGTCGCGGGGGACGAAGTGGATCATTTTGGTGCCGATCGCGGCGGTGAACTCCTCCAGGAACTCCTGCTCGCGGTCGACCTTGCGGCTGTTGCACACCACGCCGCCCAGACGTACCCCGGACTGCTTGGCGTACTTCAGCAGGCCCTTGCAGATGTTGTTGGCGGCGTAGATTGCCATCATTTCGCCCGAGGCCACGATGTAGACCTCTTGAGCCTTGCCGTCACGGATTGGCATCGCGAAGCCGCCACAGACCACGTCACCGAGGACGTCAAAGAACACGAAATCAAGGTCGTCGGAGTAGGCCTTGTTCTTTTCCATCAAGTCGATGGCGGTGATCACGCCACGTCCGGCGCAGCCGACGCCCGGCTCGGGACCTCCGGATTCGACACATTGAATGCCGTTGTAGCCGGCCTTGATCACCTTGTCGTTGGTGACCTTTTCGGCCCCATCCTGCCGAAGTACGTCCATCAACGTCTCTTGGGGCTTACCGCCCAGGATCAGTCGCGTTGAGTCGGCTTTGGGGTCGCATCCGTGGATGAACACCTTCTGGTCGTAGTAGTGAGTCATGGCTGCGGCCGTGTTCTGCTGGGTGGTTGACTTACCGATTCCGCCCTTGCCGTAGAAAGCAATTTTTCTGGTCACGTTTCTTTCCTTCCGAATTATTGGCACCGAGGTGCCAGCTGGGACGGCGACATTCGGGCATGCCGAAACTCGCTGTGGCAGCATCTTTGATTTGCGAATGCCTGGTGAGAGGCGACGTGATCCATCAATCCTGCGGCGCAACCGGGTTTCGACTGTAAATCGAAACGAGACGCCGTCCTGCGGTGAGGGACACCTAGCTGGGTTTTAGGCCGTTCGGGGTGGGTCTTACTAGGGGTGATGTGGTTCTCGGCCGTGACCACGGGGTTGTGATTGGGTGACGTGCAGCAGACTTGCCGAGAATGCTGTCAGCCTTTTCTCAACGCCGGTGGCGCCGAAATTGTCGCAATAGAACAGGGCTTGTTCCCTGCCTAAGTAAACAGAAAAGCGACGGATAATCTTTGAGCTCCGTCGCCTGTAATTCGCTTACCTGAGATCAACTTAGCCTGCTTTTCGTGGTGCGAGTAGCCATATCCGGGACCGTTACCAACGCTTAACGCCACCCCGCTCGGCAGAAACCGGTTGGTTACATTGGCGCCGATAGCGATCCGCGGCAACGCTGTCCGTCCCGGTGAGAAGTCCCTCAAGGTCGCGAGACCGCGACGCGAAATCATTTCTTCGAAACATCTGGTGCGACGTCAACGAAGTGTGTAACACTCTTGTTACGCATCCTCCGTACAACCGTTCTGAGTCGCGGTCCCTGTGATGAAGCAGGCGAGGTCGATCAGTTCGTGGGTTGTGTTGTGATGTGGAATCTCACAATCCACGTTATTTTTCGCTGAGGAGCGAGCAATGAAGATCGCCATGTTGCTGGATACGGCCGGCCGGGCCATTCGCCCAGAGGATGAAGGAACTGTCTACGTGTACGAGCGCCGCGGTGCGGATTGGGTGGTTGCTCGCAGCCGGGCCCATGCCCCTGCTGCCGATTTCACGATTGCGGCCATGCGTGCCTATCTGATCGATCTGTGTGAATGGCTCGACGACTGCCGAGTTTTGGCCGGCCAGGAGCCGCAGGGCTTCGCGGGTCTGGTCTTCGCCCAGCAAGGTGTCGACCTGTGGGCCATCAGTGGCCAGGCTGGCAATGACCTGGATCGGATCGAGGCCGCCGGGCTACGTCGTCAACTGGTGAAGAGCCGCGCTTCGGCATCGGTCGCTGCCCACTAACCGTCGCTGATTCTGGCTGCCGCGACCGAGGTTCGGCATATTCAGGCGGAAAGCCACAGCCCGATTCCGACGGCTGCCACGCTCGCTACGAGCATTCCCACCGCCTGAATCGCTGCTGCGAGTCCTCGCCCAGCCAGAATCAGCCGGGCCGCCTCCACACTGGCGGTGCTGAAGGTGGTGTAGCCGCCCAGGAATCCGAGCCCCAAAACCAGCTTTCCGTTGGGGTCCCACGGGTGGAACATCCACCAGCCTGCAACAAAGCCGAGCAGGAATGAGCCGGTGACGTTGATCAGCACGGTGCCCCAGGGAATCGCGTTGCCCCGCAACCACCGGTGGGTGAGGGCGTTCGTGCCACGGTCAACCAGATAGCGGGCGATCGCACCCAGGCCGCCGCCGAGCGCAATCAGGATCATTGCGTTACCTCCGGCGGATGGATGCGTCGCATCAGGAGAATCCCGCCGGCGGCAGCAGCGACCCCAAGGATCACGCTGCTCAAGGCATAGCCAAGGGCCAGGCCTCCGTGGCCGGCTTGGAAAAGACTCGCTGTTTCGAGCGAGAAGGTGCTGTAGGTGGTGAAACCACCGATCAAGCCGGTGCCGACTCCCAACCGCATCGAGCGTCGCCAGCCCTGGTCGTCGCCGAGAGCGAGCCACTCCAGCAGAGCGCCCAGTAGGGCTGAACCGGCCAGATTGATCCAGAAGGTTGTCCAGGGCCAGCCCCCGTCAGGGGCAGGGAATGCCAGTTCGAGGCTGGCTCGCGCGGCAGTGCCGATCATTCCGCCCAGCCCGATCAGCAGTAGATGAAAACCTCGATTCACTGCCGTTTCCAGTCAACAACGCTCAGCGGGACGACAAGGACGGGGCGATGCTGATGCCGGGCCAGTTCCTGGCCCAGCGTGTGGCCTTTTCCGAACCGTGTCGAGCTGGGTGGGCGTGCGCCCACCACAATCGCCCCGGCATCTACGGCTCGAGCAAGATGGGTGAGGGCGCGATCTGCACGTCCGGCAAGGTAACGAAACTCCCAATCAACCTCGAGGTTCAGCCCCTTGAGCCAAGTGGTCACGCAGTCTTGGGTGCGCAGCCAGTCGTCGTCGTCAGAATCGGGGTCGAGAGGCACGTGACGAATCGTGCTGTCTGCGCCCTCGGCCTCCACACTGCGACTGGGATCGGCGTAGGCGAAGACGATCGATGAACCCAAAGCGGAAGCCCATACTGCGGCCGTTCGGGCCACCAACTCGGTCTGCTTGGGGCCGACCCCGACCACGAGCGGATGGCCAGATGCGGCGACAATCCGTGGCACACCCGGTTGGGGTACGGAATCCATAGTGACCTCCCTATGTGGATGCGAGTCAGACCGCGGCGTCTGCCACAGCTTTCATGACCGGACGCAACGCCAGCCACCACTGGTCCTTGGGGCGCATGACAGTGGTGTCCATGTGATCCATCATCCCGCTGAGTGGGTGTGCGGCGATCTTGGACTCAACCAATCCGAGAAAGTAACTGTGGCGCGCGCCGTGGCTGAGATCGGTTCCTAGGAGATCGAGGGCGTGAGACACCAGGCGGACAGCGAGAAGTCGATCGAAGGGGCTGGGGCAGCCGCCTTGTTGGATGTGCCCCAAAATGTTTTGGCGGACGTCGTAGCGGCCTTGGCTTTCCTGTTCGAGCAGGCGAGCAAGAAAGTCAGTGGTGTAGAGCGGATTGGCTTCTTCATTGCGGATCGCCAAGAACAGCTTGCGTCCATGGATGAAGGAGTTGCGCAGCCATTCGACATCGGCGATGAGGTCGTTGAGGCTGATTCCTTCTTCGTGGAGATAGACCCGTTCGGCACCGCCCGATATGGCTGCCATTAAGGCCAGATAGCCGCAGTAACGGCCCATCGTCTCGACCACGAAGGCGCGGGTGGAGGCCTGGCCGGAGGTCTTGATTCGGTCGATGGCCTCTGTGATCACGTTGAGCGCGGTGTCGGCGCCGATGGCCAGCTCCGACCCGGGCAGGTTGTTGTCGATACTGGCCGGGATGCAAATGATCGGCAGGCCGCAGGCCGGAAAACGCTCTTTCTCAGAGTGCATCAGGTGGGCGGCTCGATAGCCGTCCCATCCGCCGATCATCAGCAGGGCATCGATTCGGTGTTCTTCAATGGATCGACTGATTTGGTACAGGTCAGCGGCGGTGGGTACGACACGGCGGGTGCCTAGGTCGGCTCCACCGACGACCCAGCCTTCGACATCGCCCCATTCGAGTTCGGTGATCGTCGAGTCGCGTAAACCAGGAAAGCTGCCGTGCACACCCAACATGGTGTGACCGCGACTGATGCCCAGACGCACAGCGTCGGCGGCAGCCGCATTCATTCCCGGAGCTAGGCCTCCGCCATGGATGACGGCGATTCGGGCCGAGTTGGCGTCGGCGTCGCGCCGTTCAGGGTTGGACATTTCGGTGAAAATTCGTCCGGCATCGGTGAAGGAACCGCCCCGCTGATCCATCGCGGCGGCGTAGTCACCAGATGCGATGAGTTCGGGCACCTGGCGGGTCAGTGCGACGGCCTCGGCCAGCGGGGTGCGATGCACCCGATTGCCCCGAAAGCCCATCACAGGGCCGGGCTGATCAGGCTGAGCGGCCAGCACTTCTTTGACCGCTTCGTACCCCAACCAGGTGGAGGCCCACCGGTCGTAAGCGCTGGGGGCGCCCCCTCGTTGGACGTGTCCCAGAATGGTCACGCGGGCCTCTTCACCCAGTGTCGTCTCGAGGACTTCGCGGACGTAGCTGGAGGTGATGGGAGCCCCGGTCTGGTCACAGGCCCCTTCGGCCACCACCACCATGGAGTCGCGGCGCCCCGCTTGGCGTCCCCGCTGCAGCTCGGCGCACATGCGTTGTTCCCAGCCGGGTTCTGGGGGTGCTTCCGGAATGAGAACCCAGTCGCAGCCGCCCGCGATCGCGCTCATCAAGGCGAGATAGCCACAATGTCGACCCATGACTTCCACCACGAAGCTGCGTTGGTGGCTGGCTGCGGTGCTCGACAAGTCGTCGATGGCGGTCATGATGCGGTGCAGGGCCGTGTCGGCTCCGATGGTCATATCGGTGCCCACCAGGTCGTTGTCGATGGATCCGACCATCCCGACAAAGATCAGCGCAGGGTGAGCTTCGGCCTGAGCTTGGGTGATTGCGCCGTCAGCGACGAGCTCGGCCAGCAACTGCCGCCAGTCGTTGCGAAACTCGTTGAGTCCGGCCAGGGATCCGTCACCGCCAATCACGATGAGGCGGTCGATTCCGTGATCGATCAGATTGGCTGCGGCGCGCTTGCGCCCGGAGTATTCGCGAAAATCCTGCGAGCGAAAGGTGCCGATGATCGTGCCACCTTTACCGAGGATGCTGCCGACGTCCTCCCAAGCGAGCCTTCGGATGCCGCTACCGCCGTCGATCATGCCTTGGAAGCCTTCATAGATCGCGTAGACCTCTGCTCCCAGGGTGATGGCGGTACGCACGACAGCACGGACGGCGGCGTTCATCCCGGGTGCGTCACCACCACTGGTGAGGATCCCGATGCGTTTGCCTTGCCCAGGTCGAGCTGCTGAGGTCATGGTTCCATCCTGCCCCATCGCCCAGCGCAGACCCGGTTTTTGGTCGCTCTGGTGGCTCAGGCCAGGTGGAGGTACTCCTCCAAGGTCAGACTGTTGCTGGTGCCAAATTGGGCCGCTTGAGCGACGCCGATGTAGCGAAAATGCCACGGTTCGTATTCGATCTTGGTGATCGACGTCTTGCCTTTGGGGTAGCGCAGAATGAAGCCGTATTCGTGGCCATGCTTTTGCAGCCACTTTCCCGTGGCGGTGTTCTCCATGGGGCGGTGCCAGACTTTGCCGTCCCAGAGATCAACAGCGAGCCCGGACTGATGTTCGCTGGCGCCGGGTGGGGCATAGAAGTTGATGTTCTTTGGTTGAGTGCGGAGCGCATCTTGGTACTGGCCCTTTTGGGTGGCGTACGTGCGGAATCCCGACTTAACCACAATGACGATCCCGTCAGCTTTGGCGGCGGCCTTCATCTTCTGCAAAGCGCGCGCCGTCTCTGGCGTTAAACCGTTGGGGCCGCTTTGGACTGGCGGACGGTACTGAGCCGAAACGCGATGGGCCTTCGAAATCACCGGAATGCCGTTAACCACATAAGGCTTGTTGAGCTGCCTGCCGGTGCGCTTATCGGCCGGAGGCTTCGCCGGTGCCGACGGTGACGCGCTGGCGGCGACCGACGCTGGCACAGCCGATGGCGGCACGGCGGGTTCGCTCGACAGCGCTGGAGAAGTCGTCGACGCACAACCGGCCATCGTCAGGAACAGTGCCGCGACGGTGGCCGATTTCAGAGAGCGCGGTCGGTTACTCAGCGTCCGACCAAGTGTCGAAGGAAATCACGCAACTCGTCCCAACCGCGAGGCGGATCTTGATGCCGCGGTGCGTGATGATGACGAGGAGTCGGCGACGGGGCTGCCTTGGGCTTTGGTTTGGCCGGGGTGGCCTTCGTCGGGGTGCGAGGTGTCGGTGAAGCCGAGCAGGTGGTCTTGCCGTGGGACGTGGTGCACACCGAGGGGGTGGCAACCGCACGGTTCGCGACAGCTGCGCTCACCATCCCGGTGGGGCGGGAACTGGCCGCGAACGATCCGCTGGGCATCGCGCTGGGAGTGCCCAGCGTCGGCGACGGGCTTGATGGAAGGCAAGGGTTCGGCGCCGCGCTGCCGGGATCCGTGCTTGGAGTGGGCACCGCAGCAGTCGGGCAGACCGGCGTCGAAGGCGTGGGCCCGGTCGGAAGGACGGTGATCGTCGCCGTGGGGGCCGGAACGGTGGGGCGAGCCGAGGTTGGCACCGGGATCGGAACCACCGTGGGATTCGAGTTCGGGTCAGGAGGACGAACGATAGGTGGGTTCTGGACCGGTGATTCCGATGCCTTCTTCGTCTTGGCCTTGTGCTTCGCCTTCCCGTTGGAGGCGGAGTTGTCAGCGTCACCGTTGGCTGCCGGGTTGTTTACCTGTGAGGACGGATTGTCGCCCACGCCAGGAGTTTGAGGACTAGCTGGCGGGATCGGCAGTGGATTCGCGCCTTGGCCGTAGGTGACGGTGACGGTGACCTGAACATCAGGCCCACCATCGAACCGCGGAATCTCTGCGCGCGGTGGCGCCACAACAACGCCTGCGACTACGCAGGCAGCAGCTGCAAGCCACGCATTGGCAGCCCGTGCCATCGTTTTCCCCCCGACTGCACTGAGACTAGAAATGGTGATTCGTCAGCGTTCGGCGGTGACCCCTCACCACTGAGTAGCGTTTCCCCCGCGCTGCTCAGTTGCCTCGAGCTCTGATGAATCTTTGGTGGTCTTCGCGGATAAGTCCGCTCAGAACCTGTTCGCACCATAATGCCTCAGATGCACGTCTGTGCGCTATCTCAGATTGGGATGAATTCGGTGAGGGCTGGAGAAAAGTGCCCGTCTTCCCAAGTCGGTGGGCCTTCTTAGCCGGCGGTGGCCGGGATTTGGAACGTTCCCACCAGCCGCGCATCGCTCAGCACGTGGAAACTCAAGGCCAGACGGGCTGCGGCATTGGTGGCTTGATCGGGGACGTCAAGGTGGGGGACGTCGACGGCAACAACCCGAAAGATGTAGTGATGGACGGGGCCAGGAGGTGGCCACGGCCCACTCCATCCGGGCGAACCTGCGTCGTTGGCCCAGCTTCGGGCCCGATCGGGGAGTGGGGCGCCTTCGGCGAGCTCGGTGATCTCTGGAGGAATATCGGCGACGATCCAGTGCCACCAGCCGCTGCCAGTGGGGGCGTCGGGGTCGAAGCAGGTGATCGCGTAGCTGGCCACCGCACCAACGGCAGGAGTCCACTGCAGGTGGGGGCTGACGTTTTGCCCGCCGGCTCCGGTAGCGATGTAGCGGTGATTGATCACGCTTCCATCCGGAATGCTGAGGCTGCTGAGCTGCATGTCCAACTCCTTTGTTTGACCGTGAATGAAGCTAACCATCTGCTGACCCGGCTGTCAGTGGGAGAGGCGGTGCCGGGCGAAAAGATGCTCATGATCGGGCAAGATTGCAGCGTGAATGCGACAGCAATAGACCTGGGGCCGAAGCGCATGATCGTCTCGCTGCCGACGGCGGAGGCCGTTCAGCTTCTTCCCGGTTGCGAGTTGCTCTGCCAGGAGGGTTTCACCACTTGGTCGGTTGCGGTTGAGCAGATCGACATGGCGACTGAGCTAGTGAGGCAGTTTCCGCGGCGAGCCCGGTTCGGGGTGCGTGGGATCAGTACTCCTGACGAGGCTGTGGCGGCGC
>CAYWIN010000082.1:0-8481 GCA_964458365.1 uncultured Propionibacteriaceae bacterium | reverse complement strand
CAGCCAGGCCCTGCGATCAGACGGACGCCGCGCCGCGTCCAGCCCCCGGAACGCCAACTGCTGCGCCCAGTCGCGCTCAACCCAGCCGTGCTGCACCGCGTGGGCCAATGCCACCGTCGGCGCCCAGCCCGCGGTCACCGCCGCCTCGATCCACTCGTCGAAGCGCAGCGCCACGAGTTCTTCCTTGCGCCGACCGTCAACCGCGCGCCCCACCCACGCCGTCCGCTCAGCCCACTGCATCCACTCCTCCAACAGCGCAGCCTCCTGCGGGATGGGCAAGGCCAAATCCGCCACGAGCACGGCCACTAGGCGCGGACGCCACATCGGCCGACTGATCACCCGAGCCGCAAAGGTCGGCCCACGCTCGGTGAGCACCTGCGCGATCACCTCGTCCGAAACGCGGCCGCAGTGGCGCAGCAGTGAGCGCGCGCGGCGCGCGTCCACACCGACCCGAATCGCGAACAGGCTCAACATGGCCTCATTCGGCCCCACCCAGCTGCTCCAGCTGACACTGCCGAACTGGTTCAACCCGGTGAAGGTCAACTGGTCGGCGACACTCGCGTGCTCGAACGCACCCCAATCCCCTGAGCGCAGCCCGGCCAGGGCGACCTTGCGCTGCTCAGGCGTACCCAGCGGTAGCGTCGGTGCCTGCTCGAAGGAGGCCTTGTGCCATCCGAGGTCACGAAACAGCCTCACCGCAGCCTGGAGCAAATCATCGTCCATTGTTGTGCCCCCAAAGACTCGCCGCCACGGGTGCGATTCTGACAGAACCAACCCACCCGGGGCATCCTCCGATGAGGCTAGGTGAGCCTCTCAAAAACCATGGTGGCCTGAATCCGGTCGCCACCACCGAAACCGGAGCTGCCCGAGGAGGCGGTGGTGATCGTGTGGAGCCGATATCCGAGTGCGGCCTGAGCGTTGATGGCCTGCTCTAGCTCGACCAAGTTTCCCGAATGGGTCCCCATGAACGCCTCTTTCAGGCCAACTTGCAGCACGACGTAATGTGCCCCCGGAGTTGGATGGTGCTGCGCCGCCGGTGCGGCCCCTCGAGGCTGAACGTTGTTCGTCCACGCCTGTCCGTCCCACCAGCGCATCGTGCCGGAGCCGTCGTCGTACCAACCAGGTTGCATGCCAGCCATAGTCCCCTCATCCTTCGCCAGATACCGCACCAGAACGGTCACAGTTTTTGAGAAGTTCAACAATTCCAGGAGCACCGTACCGGCGCAGTGTGGATTGAGTCACCCAACCTGGGCCTGTGACGAGGGTTCGGCAGCGAAACCACCGGCCGGACGGAGCGCACCGGGAAAGGAGGTGCCGATGGTCAACTGTGTGGGCGGGACCGGGTCCAGATCGCGGTAATTTTCGACCATGAAGCTCTACCGATCAGTTCACGAGGTGCTCGACCAGTTGGATCAGCTCCACTGGGACGCCGCCTTGTTTGTTGACCAGGCCTCCTGGGTGGCCGCGCCCGATGAGACTGAGATTCTCTATCTGACAGGGGATGACGAGCTCGAAGACGTCGTCGCCGGCACACACCTTCCGAAGATCGCAGCCGATCGAGGCCTGCGCCAGTTGTTCGACGTCGAAACCTTCACCGATGTCGTCCGCATCGAAATGGAGCGAAATCCTGCGGCGTCAGCGGCGGACATCGTCCATGCGCTGAATCACTTCCGCGAGTACGACAGCTTTTTCGATCCCGGAGAGTGAGCCTGCGGCTGCGAATCGCTGTACACAGACTGCGGGATTGTCTGCATCCGAGCTGATCACGCAGATACACAAGACCCATTGAGTGGTGGACTTCGGCACCACTCATGGCCGACTTCTAAGCAGAGGGGTACCGGGTGAGGATCTCCGCCAAGGGCACTTCTCCGGTGCGTAGCCCGAACAGCACCAACTGCACCCGACCTCGGCTTGCCGTCTTGGCCAACAGATGACTGATGTGAGTCTTCACCGTCGACATTGACAGCCACAGTTCATCGCAGATTTCCGAATTGGTCAGGCCTTGGGCCACCAACCGCAACAGCCTTCGTTCCTGCTTGGTGAGGGAGGCCAAAGCGCGCTGATCGGGGTCAGAGATCGGCGGCCTCGCCGCACCGCCCGTTTGTGCCGATGATTTCGCACTGGGACGCAACCGATCCAGCAGCCGCCGGGTCGGCCCCGGTGAAATCACCGCATCCCCAGCAGCCACCGTGCGAATTGCCGTCAACAATGCCTCCGGAGCGCTGCTCTTGACTAAGAATCCGGAGGCGCCCGCCTCAATCGCGGCGAGCACATTTGCGTCGGTGTCGAAAGTGGTCACGATCACCACCCGTGCCGGAGATTTGGCGGCCACAAGCTGTCGGGTGAATGCCAGTCCGTCCAAGACCGGCATCTGAATATCGACCACCAGCACCGTCGCCGGATCTCGACGTTGCGCAAGCCAGGCCTGCTCGCCATCGCTGGCCTGCCAGACCGTACTCAGATCCGGCTGCGAATCGACGATCATCGCTAGGCCAGCAGTAAACAAAGGCTCGTCGTCAACGAGCCCGACCTTAATCACGTCGTCCACGGCAGCCTCGCCTCCACCAACCAACCGCCATCAGCTTGCGGTCCGGCCTGGAACTCGCCCCGCAAAGCCCGGGTTCGCTGAGCCATCCCGCTCATCCCGTGCCCACTCATGTTTCGTGGCCGAGGGGAACCACTGCCGAGGTCATTACGTACGCTCACTGTCAGCTGCTGGGACGTCACCACCAGGGACAGTTGCACGGCAACCTGACCAGCGTGAGCAAGCGCGTTGGAAAGCGCCTCCTCAATGATTCGATAAGCAGCCGCTCCCACTTGTGCCGGCACCTGCGCGAACTCGCCGTCCTGCGTCAGCTCGATGACAAGCCCGGTTCCAGCAAAGCTGGCAACCAGGCCGGGAACTTCGTCGAGTCGATGGCTCCACTCCGGCTGCGGGTCATCACCAACACGCAGCACGTCAAGCAACCCGGCGATTTCCTCAGCAGCTTCCCGGCTCAGCCGACCAATGTCGCTCAGCGCCTGCCTGGCCCGATCTGGATCGGAATCCAGCACCAGCTTCGCCCCCTCCGCTTGCACCGCGATCACGCCGAGCGAGTGCGCCAACACATCGTGCATCTCGCGGGCAATTCGACTGCGTTCCCCCACAATCGCCAACTGCTGTTCAGATTCCTGCTGGGCAGCCAACAGGCCTGCTCGCTCAATGGCGGAACCCAATCGTTCCCGATTGCGACGGCGCAGCTCTCCGACCAGGCCAAACAACACCAACACCAACCAGGACATGCCAATGACCTGCAGCCGGACGACCAACACCGGCTGCACCGAGGCCGGATTGACCACCAGCAGCGCCCAAGCAACCCCGGCCAGCAGGACGACGGCGAACACCCAACGCCACGGCGACGACAGCTCCGCTTGGGTGGTGTAGGCGGCCACAAGGCAGACCACGGCTGCCAGGACACTGAGCTGGCCGATAGCCACCGTGTGCAACGCCATCGCGGCCACCAAGAGCGACATCGACCACAACGGGGAGCGGGTACGCCACAAGAGCGCAACCCCGCTCAACGCCACCACGATCCCGTAGGCCACGCTGGCCGGTACCCCCAGCGGAAGCACTGGCCAGGCGAGCAGGCCCAGCAGCACGACAAGGGACGCCAGCCCAGCGTCGATCATCAACTGGTGACGATCCCCGTCACGCAGCGAGAAGTCTCTGAGGCTCAGCCCGCCCATTCGACGAGCATAGAAGGCCCGGTGTGGTGCCACCTCATACCCGAGTATGAGTCGCGATCTCGTCCTCTCGCCTGACGACCTGACCTGGAAGACCGACAACGATGGCGTCATGGAATCAGAGATCGCAATCGCCACACACCAGCTCACTAAGCGCTACCGGCAGCAGGTAGCCGTTGATGCGGTGGATCTCCGCATTCCCGCCGGCACCATCTACGGTTTTCTCGGCCCGAATGGGGCTGGCAAATCAACCACCATGAAGCTCATCCTCGGCCTCACTCGACCCAGCGGCGGCGAAATCTCCGTCCTGGGACACCGACTCACTCCCGGATCGCTTCCCGAACTCTTGCGCCATGTCGGGTCACTGATTGAAGCCCCACCCGGCTATGGACACCTCACCGGGATGGAAAACCTTCAGATCGTCGCACACCTGCTGGGCCTGCCCCATCCCGACTTTGATCGCACGCTTGCCTTGGTGAAGCTGACGAAAAGCCGCGACAAATTGGTGCGTCACTATTCGCTGGGGATGAAGCAACGCCTGGGCATCGCGATGGCGCTGATTCGGCAACCCGAACTGCTCATTCTCGACGAACCGATGAACGGCCTGGACCCCGCCGGGATCGAAGAGATCCGCGAGCTCCTTGTCCAGCTCGCTGGCGAGGGAGTCACTGTGATGATCTCCAGCCATCTGCTCGATGAAGTGGACCGGATAGCTGACCGCTTCGGAATATTGTCCGCCGGACGCCTGCTTTTCCAAGGCTCGCGGGCAGAGCTGCTGGACCGAAGCCTGCCCGACGTGGTGATCGAAACCCCTGAACTCGACAAGGCGATCGCCTTGCACCCTGGGGCCCGGCACGACCGTCAAAGTCTCCGGCTGACGGGCTTGGACGGACCCGGCACGGCGAAAGTTGTGCACGATCTCGCCGTCGCGGGCATTCCGATCTATGGGGTGCGACGCGTGGAGCGCACTTTGGAGCAGGTGTTCATGGCTTTGACCAAGAGTGGTGAACTGGCATGACCGATCACATTGCCAGCCCGAACGCTCTTGCGACACCACTAGCGTCAGCGGTTACCCCACATCGGTTCGTTCGGGCTTTCGCCGCCGAATTCGCCAAGATGCGGCGGCTTCGGGTCGTTCCCGTCGCCACAGCTTTGGTTGCCGTTGTCGCCGGCATGACCAGCATCAGCTTGTTCGCCGCTCGTCACGGCCGGCCGTCTTGGGATGTTCTCCTGATGTCATATGTGCTCATCGCGGCCATGGTGTCGCCCCTTTTGGTGGCGGTATTGGCTAGTCGGCAGGTGGACATTGAGCACACTGGCGGCGGTTGGAATCTCACCGGAGGCCTCGGCATCAGCATCGGGGCTCTGTGTCGGGTCAAGCTCGCGGCAATTGCAGCGGTCCTTGCGATCATCGTGGCGGCACAGACCGCTCTGATCATCACCGCGGGTTCACTGGCGGGCGCTTCGAACCAGTTCGACGTCGCCCGATGGCTGAGCTATGCCTGCTGTCTGTATGGCGTCAATGTTGCCTTTGCCGCAGGCCAGGTATGGCTGGCAACCGTCTTCGAAAACCAATTGGTCGGCCTGGGAATTGGGCTGCTGGGATCCTTCATCGCCGTCTTCTCCGAGTTACTCCCACCTGGGCTCGCCCAGCTCGTGCCCTGGGGTTACTACGCCGTCATTTCGCCGGTCGGCATTGTCGACCAGGCGACCGTTCCGGTCACTCCCGCCTACGGTTGGCTGCTCGGCTTTTGGGTGCTGGTCGGAGTGGCTTTTGCCGCGGCCACCTCGCGAATCGAGGTGAAGTGATGTTTCGGGCCGAACTCATGAAGCTTCGTCGCTCCTCCCTGTGGCTGGTCGCGCTGGTCCTGCCGGTCCTCTCCGTGACCACCGGAGCGTCAAACTATGCGTTCAACAGCGAGACCCTCAGCGCCGGCTGGAGCTCCTACTGGTCACAGGTGACCCTGTTCTACGGTTTGCTGTTCTTCGCGCTGGCGGTCTCGTTGCTGGCATCTTCTTCCTGGCGGATGGAACACCAAGGCACGAATGAAAACCTGCTGCTCACTACCGCGCCTGGCCCGATGCGACTGGCAGCGGCAAAGGTCGCCGCGATCTCACTGCCGGTCGCCGCAATGCAAATAGTCCTGGCCACCTTGGCCTGGTTGGTCGGTACAGCAATCCTGCGGCTGCCCGGCGACCTCCCGGCGACACTGCTGATCAGCCCGATGATCGTCGTGCTGGCGGCACTGCCACTGGTCGCGTTGCAGTCGCTCCTCTCCATGCTGCTGCGGTCCTTCGCTGCGCCAGTAGCAATCTGTCTGGTCGGCAGCGCTGCGGGAATCCTCAGTCTCACCGGGCACGCCCCGAAGGTCCTGGCCTACCTCGTTCCGCAGGCGCTCGCCACCCGAAGCATCAATCTGGGTTCAACGGCGTTCGCCGACTCAGGCGCCATGAATGCCACTGAGGTGTTGAACTTGGCCGTCCCGTCAGTGGTTTTGACCATCATCATTGTCGGGCTCACCGCGCTGGCTTTGCGTTTCTGGAAGCGGCGCTGACTGTGGGTAATCGTGCCGTGCGGCGAACATCTTTCGGCGGTCAGTGGATGAGCGCCTTCAATGCGATCAGCACCATGCCCAGCACCGCCGTGGCCAGGGCACCTGCCAGTCGCGCCCAGATCTTCGTCGACCACGTCGCCACCCCGAAATAGCCGATCAGGGCGAGCAGCACCACATCCACCCACAGGCTTCCCCAAATGGCATCGCCATCGTTGAGCACTCCCAATACCCCCAACAGCAACACTGTTGACGGAATCAACGCCGCCACCAACAGTCCCCAGGACTGGTTGATCGAAGCCCACAACGCCGCCGTCCAAGTCACATCAGCTGCCGACGGCTCCTCGTGTGGAAAAGCCACCAGCCCGGCATAGACGTGGGCCGCCCAAAACACCAGCACCGTGGAAATGATCTTCAGCAGTACCTCCCCGGAGGCGTAATCGGTGTCGGCCACCAGCGCGACCATGCCCGACACCAACACCACGCCGTACACCGCCGATTCGCTGGTCAACGCCCGCAGGCCACGGTATTGAGAGGTCTTCATCTGCCCATTGTCACCGCCACACCCGGCAGATATTGCACCTTCGCCCGAAGACGCCCCGACTGCGCAACAAACTCCATCGAACAGCTTGGTGACCCTGCCGTTGGCGCAATAGCCTGAGCGCCATGGAGGAGGCCACCGGTAACACACCACCTGCCGAGGAGGAATACCTGCAGCTCGGCTCAATCCCGACCGATCAACCCACCCCGTCCTCCCCGACGTGCCAGTTCGGTGAATACCTCAACACCTACTACGTGGAGCCGCACCAGCCAGTCAGCTTTGCCGAACGGTTCGCGCCGTTCCCCGATTTCAATCCCGGCGATCTCGCTCAACTGATGGTGGTGGCCACCAGTGCCCACGGTGGACTCTTCGGTTGGAGCGAAGCCGCCGGGCTGCGATGGATTCCCCGAGAGGCCGAATGCCTGGCAGACACCACCTACCTCGGTGCCGACTTCGCCGCTTGGCCGCAAGCGCTGCTACGCCCACCGCTGCGTCCCACCGGTTTGCTGCGCCCCTATTGGGTGCCGCAAGGCGCCTTGTCCACCTCGCACAATCGTTCAGCACTCAGCGATGAGCACTACACGGCCGCTCACCAACGACTGCGCGCCGCGCTACCCATCGACGCCGAACTGCTGGAAAGCACGAGCGCCGATACCTATGCCTTGACGGTCTACTGGTCCCCGGCAGAGCAGTCACTGGTACGGGTGAACACTCAGTCACCAGTTATCGGGACCCAATACGGGTGGGATACCTCCCTCGAGGTGCGAACAGACGGTTTGGCTGCCGAAACCTGGAACCTATTGACCTCGCTCGGCTGGTTGCTCAAACCCTTCGAAGGCTCCGAGGAATCCAACAGCGAAGGTGCGGGAACCCACGCGTAGCGTCCCGCAGCAGATCGGATCGATCAGGATGCTGCTTCTGGGTTGCTGAGCTGCACGGCCAATACGTGCTTGCAGGCGCCACGCCCGCCACCATGGCGCAAGTACCACGCACATGTGCAGGTGGCATGGTCAGCCATGTCGTGCGCCCGGGCGGTCGGCTCGACGCGTACCAGGTAGTCCTGCCCACCCGAAGCCACTCGCCACGTGTTCGCTACCCCTGAGTCCGCCCGGACGGCACCGCCAGCGACTAGTTTGCGAGCGGCGACCAGACGCGGATTGTCCTTGTCGACGCGGTCCGGATCGTCAGGCAACTCGCGGTGGAAGTAAGCCTGGTCATGAGCGTCCCAACCGACCCGCCCAGACGAGGCGAGCACCGCCAACCCGGCCCGGACGCGTTCCGCGCTCAGCGCGGCATCGCGAGCCAGTGCGTCCACATCGATCACGGGTTCGAAAGCCAGCAATGCCGAGATCAGATCAGCGTCCTCGACGACCGACTCGGTGGCCAACGAGGCCAACAGTGAACCTTCCCCGGAGTAACCACGGAACGGTTCGGCGGTCAGACCGATCGTGAGCCGGGCATGGGGCAGCTCGACGGTCATCAGCGAATCGCCGGCCACACCATCGGCCGGGCCGTAAAACGTGATCGAGGTCACCTGCGGCAGTACTCGTTTGATTGCACTCAGCCGGTGCAGCCCAGCCACATACACCGCGTCAGCGCTGGGCAGAGCGGTGAGTTTGACCCCACTTCGGGTCCGCGCCAGCCAACCGATACGCGCCGCACTGC
>CAYWIN010000081.1:0-8503 GCA_964458365.1 uncultured Propionibacteriaceae bacterium | reverse complement strand
GTTCCGTTGATCCAGGCCGTCGGAGTTCCGGTGCCGAACCCCGATCTTGGTGAAAGCATTTCTCTTCCGTCGTCGGTGCGGAATCTGATTGGCCGGTGAGCGCGACGAAAGGGCCCGGTCGTTGCGGGAGTCACAACGGCCGGGCCCTTTTGGGTCAGATAGCTATTTCACTTGCTCGGCTTGGGGCTGTTCTGGGTCGAACTCGGCGGTGATCGCCGAAGCTTCCAGATCTGTCCCACGAGCTTTTCCGATGCCCTTCATCAGGTGGTACAGCACCAAGGCGGCGATCGTGCCGACGGTCACTCCACCAAAGGTCATATCGCCCAGCGTGAAGGTGAAGTTGGCGATGCCCATGATCAAGCCGACCGCAGCCGGAATCAGGTTCACGGGGTTGGTGAACGCCACCTTGTTTTCGATCCAGATTCGGGCGCCCAGCAGACCGATCATGCCGTACAGAACTACACCAGCACCGCCGATCACACCCGAGGGAATCGTCGCGACTGCTGCTCCGAACTTGGGAATGAAGGACAGGAAAATGGCGAAGGCACCAGCGATCCAGTACAGGGCGGTGGAGTAAACCTTGGTGGCCGCCATCACACCAATGTTCTCGGCGTAGGTGGTGGTGCCGGAGCCGCCACCAAGGCCAGCGACCGTGGTGGAAAGACCATCGGCGAGCAGTGCTCGTCCCATGAGCTTGTCGTAGTTCTTGCCCGTCATCAGCGCGACCGACTTCACGTGCCCGACGTTTTCGGCGATCAGGACCAAAACCACCGGAAGGAAGAGGGCGGCCACATTGAAGTCCGGGGTGGGGAGCTGGAATTCCGGCAAGCCGATCCAGCTGGCATCTCCGACGGCCTTGAAGTCGACTTGGTGTTGGGCCAAGGCTGCCAGATATCCGACCAGCACACCCAACAGGATCGACAGGCGTCCAATCATTCCCCGGAAAAGCACCGTGATCAGCACGATGGCAATAACCGTGACCCAGCCGGTGAGAGGTGCGGCAGCAAAGCCACCACTGATCTGTTCTGTGAGCTTGCATCCGGTGTCCGGATCGGGGGTACAAACGCCCTTGACTCCGTTGGACTCGACCACATAAGAACTGCTCTTCCAGGCTGCGCTGGCAAGGTTGAAACCGATCAGCATCACGATGGTTCCGGTCATCACTGGAGGCATCAAAGCATCGATCCAGCCGGAGCCGGCCAAATGGACGACGGCGCCCACAACGGCCAAGAGTAGGCCGGTCAGCATGATGCCGAACAGGGCCTTGCTGATATCACCATTCACCGTGGAGGCCCACACCGGCGACAGGAAAGCGAAAGACGATCCCAGGTAGCTGGGCAACCTATTGCCGGTCACCACCAAAAAGATCAACGTGCCTAGGCCGCTGAAGAACAGCGTCGCGCTGACCGGGAAACCGGTGAGCAGCGGCACAAGGAAGGTGGCGCCAAACATGGCCACCACGTGTTGGGTGCCGAGGCCGAACATTTTGCCCCAGCCGAGTCGTTCATCGGGGGCAACGATCGCCCCGGGTTGGATCTTGCCGCTACCGTGCAGCTTCCATACGGCCATGGTGTTCCCTTCGTCCAGCAGCCGAGGGAACTCTATTGCTCGCCGCACCCCATTCGCCCGGAAATTTCTCCCGTGAGATGGCTACGTCCAGGTGGGCAGCCACATTCGCCACGAGTACCCCAGCGCAGTGAGCGTCCCGTCGGTCAGGATCGGATAGATGAAGGCGAAATTGATGATGACCAGAGCCATTGCGACTCCGACGATGATGGCACCTCGCATCCGATTCCGGCCCTCGGCTGGACCCAGAATCAACCCCATCACCATGGCCAAAATTGTGACCGTGAACGGGATGATGCAGATCGCATAGAAGAAGAAGACGGGCCGATCCGAGTTCGGGAACCAGAACAAGTAGGTAGACATGCCCGCCACGATGGGAGCGCCAAAGCGCCAATCGCGTGCCGCAATCCACCACACAAGCCCGACGATCAGCGCCGCGAATGCCATCCACCACAAGAGGGGGGTGCCCGCTCCGGAGATGACCTGGACGCAGGCATCGGCCGAGGTTCGGCATTCGGGGGAGCCTCCGATGACGCCGGTAGCGGAGTCCATGCCAATGGGGCGAATCATCAACAGCCATCCGATGGGGTTGGCATCGTAGGGATGGGTCTGAGTGCGGATGAATTCCCCGGTGTGGAAGGCGTAGACCTCTTGGTGGAAATGGATCAATGACCCCAGCGCTTTTCCGAAGGTGCGCACCAGCGGATCGTTCGGATTGAGCTGTCCCCAATCACGGTCGTAACCACCCGACGTTGACAGCCACCCCCACCAGGTGCCGACATAGACGACCACCGACAGCACGACGAGCTGAATAAAGGCCGGTAGGCCGTCAGCAATCAGCGCGAGCCAGCGACGTGTACCGGCACCGGCAAGCCGACGGGCACCCACATTCCACAGGACGGTCAGCACCCCCATCCCAGCCACAGCCACGACCGAGTTCCACTTGATGCCGATGGCCAGTCCGAACATCGCCCCAGCGACCAGGAGCCACGGTCGCCACCACACCATGGGGCCGAACCTTCCCGCGAAGTCCGGGATACCGGCTCGGTCCAAAGCGTTGGCGAGCTTGCCGCGGTACCAATCCCGATCCGCGACAAGCGCGGACACGGCGGCGACGAGAAAGAAGGCTTGGAAAATGTCGAGTAAGGCGACTCGCGACATGACGAAGGCCAGCCCATCGACGGTGAGCAAGATCCCCGCGATCGCTCCGATCAAGGTGGATCGGGACAGGCGGCGGGCCAACCGGATGGTCATGAAGACCAGCAGGGTGCCGAAGATGGCCGGCATAATCCGCCAGCCAAAGGCATTCATGCCAAAGACCTGTTCGCCTAGGCCAATCAGCCATTTCCCCAGCGGAGGATGGACAACGAAGGCGGGGTTGCTCAGGTAAATGTCGGGATTCCCGGCGATGATCTTGGCGTCGACATCGCCGGAGGGCCAGGTCGTTTCGTACCCGAAATTCCACAGCGTCCACGCATCTTTGGCGTAATAGGTCTCATCGAAGATCAGTTTGTTGGGTGACCCAAGGTGATAAACCCGCAAGGCGAATGCCCCGGCGGTGATCGCCACGGTAATCAGCCAACCCCACAACTTGTCTGACAGTGCGCGTTGCCCGTCACGGAGGCGATCTGCGGTACTCAAACCGGGCGTGCCGCGCGTCCCTGCGCGGAGCCGGTTCAGTATCGAAGGAAGGTTCAACGTGCCAGGAGTGGGGCTTTTTTGGGCGGCTTTGGCTTGGAGTCGGTCGGCGTCAATGGGAGGAACGGGCGTGAACAAGTCGTCGATGGACGCCTCACCTGATGGGTCCGTTTCATCTGCCGAGACCGGTTGTGGGGTTGCGACAACAAGATCGGCTGGGTCCACTCGGACCCAGTTTGAGCCTGCGGGCTCGGCTGTTTCCTCTGTGTTGAGCCGTGGCTGGTCCGGTTCGATCACCCGGCCATCGTAGTGTCTGCGATGGGCATGCTCCCGCTAGGGGAGCCAGATCAGGAATACTGCTCCCGTGGAGAGTGCAGCGGCGAACGGGTTGCTGGTGCTGGCCGGGACCCCCATCGGCAACATGGAGGATGCCACGCCAGCCCTTCGAAACGCGCTCGCACAAGCAGATTTGGTTGCTGCGGAGGACACCCGTCGGTTTCGGGCGTTGCTCTCGCGACTGGGCTGGGAAACGGGCGCTCGAATCGTTTCATATTTCGATGGCAATGAGACGGCGCGGGCCGCTGAACTGCTTTCTGAGCTGGAATCCGGTGCGAATGTGGTCGTGGTGAGCGATGCCGGAATGCCCACCGTCTCCGATCCCGGATATCGCGTGGCCAATGCAGCGATTGCGGCGAATATCCCGGTCCGTGTCGTTCCTGGTCCATCGGCCGTGCTGGTCGCCTTGGCGCTTTCTGGACTTCCCACTGATCGGTTTTGTTTTGAGGGCTTTTTGCCCCGAAAGAGTGAGCAACGTCGCCGACGACTGGCCGAACTCGCCACTGAACCTCGAACGATGGTGTTCTTTGAATCACCTCATCGAGTGGAAGCGTTCCTCACCGATGCGCAAGCTGCGTTCGGAGATGATCGACCGGCCTCGGCCAGTCGGGAACTGACCAAGACTTATGAAGAGACCCGTCGAGGAACCCTTGCGGAAGTGGCCCAGTGGGCCGCCGCCGGGGTTCGTGGCGAGGTGACCATCGTGATCGGCGGGGCAGAGGGGTCCACGTCGGTCACTGAGGCGGTACCCAAGGTGCTTGAGCGCCTGGCCGCCGGAGAACGCTTCGCGACCGCAGTGGCAGCTGTGGCCGAAGAATGTGGAATCCCACGCAAACCCCTCTACTCCGCCGCTTTGGAGGCACGTAAGGAGTCATCTTGATCCGCCAAGATCTGCCACCCATGCCCGACCCACTACCTGTTCCGACCACCGATGCCCACACTCACTTAGGGAGTACAGCCCATAGTGATGGCATGCCGGAGTTGGACGCCATCGCCGCCGCACTGGCGATGAATGTCACGCGTTTGGTTGAGGTGGGCACCGATGTTGCGACCTCTGAAGCCGTGGTGGCTTTAGCCGAGGTCTATCCCGAAGTGGTGGCCTCGGTTGCCATCCATCCCAACGATGCAGCCCGGCTCGGCGACCAACTCGACGTCGAACTGGGACGTTTGGCTCAGCTGGTTTCCGCCTCGCCCAAAGTCCGCGGTGTCGGGGAAACCGGGCTGGATTACTACCGGACGACCGACCCGGAAGGCCAAGCCCGACAACGGACGGCGTTCGCCGCGCACATCGCCTGGGCCAAAGAGCATGACAAGGCCCTGGTGATTCATGCCCGCGACGCATTCGATGACCTGCTGGACGTTCTCGACTCGGAAGGATGCCCGGACCGAGTGCAGATGCATTGCTTCTCAGGCGATGCCAAGTTCGCCAAGGCCTGCTTGAACCGCGGTTTCTACTTGTCCTTCGCCGGACAAGTGACCTTCAAGGCCAACGAGGAGCTGCGTGAAGCCCTGGACGTCACACCGAGTGATCGCCTGCTGGCAGAAACTGATGCGCCTTATCTGACGCCGATGCCGCATCGAGGCAAGCTGAACTCCAGCTATCTGCTGCCCCATACGGTGAGGTTCATGGCAGAACGACGTGCCAGCGACCTGCCTGAGCTTTGTCGGCAGCTTGACGCCAACGCCAGTGCCGTCTTCGGGGATTGGGGACAGCCCAGCTGATGGCCAATGCCTTGCTCGATCCCCGCACCATTCGGCAGCTGGCCGACCAGTTGGGGCTGCGTCCCACCAAACAGCGCGGCCAGAACTTTGTCCATGACGGAAACACCGTCCGGCGCATCGTCGCCGCGTCCGGTGTGACGGCTGACGATGTGGTGCTGGAGATCGGGCCGGGTCTCGGCTCGCTCACTTTGGGTTTGTTGGACGCGGGGGCGTCGGTGATTGCGGTGGAGATCGAGCACTCGCTGGCTGAACAGTTGCCGATCACAGTCGAGCAGCGCCTTCCGGCGGCAAGGCAGGCGCTGCGGGTGATCGAAGCCGACGCTTTGTCAGTCAGCGAGTTCTCTGATCCGCAACCGACGCAGGTGGTGGCGAACCTGCCTTACAACGTCAGCGTGCCCGTGCTGCTCCATGTGCTGGCCACCTTTCCAAGCATCATAGGTGGCTTGGTCATGGTGCAGTCGGAGGTGGCCGACCGCCTGGTGGCGGCTCCGGGTTCACGCACCTACGGAGTGCCGTCGGTGAAGCTCGCCTGGTATGCCGATGCCCGTCGGGTGGGCAGTGTTCCGCCGAGCGTCTTTTGGCCGGTACCGAATGTGGATTCCGGTTTGGTCTCGATTGTTGGCCATCAGCCGCCGCAGACAACAGCGAAGCGGCAACAGGTCTTTTCTGTGGTGGACGCAGCCTTCGCTCAGCGGCGCAAGATGCTCCGTTCGGCGCTGTCGGGATTGTTCGGATCGTCGGCCCAGGTGTCGCAGGCATTGTCGGAACGAGGCATTGATCCGCAGGCACGTGGCGAGGCTCTAGGCATCGACGAATTTGTTGCTATCGCTGAGGCTTTGCCGACGCCCGCCCTGGGATAACCTCACCGCATGGCATCACCGCTGACCGAGCCTGAGGTCGTCCGTGTTCGGGCGGCGGGCAAGATAAACCTGGCTTTGAGTAGTGGCCCGCGCCGTCTGGACGGCTATCACGAGCTTGTGAGCGTTTTCCAAGCGGTGTCGCTCTATGACGAAGTCGAGGCGCGCTGGGCAGAACCCGACCACTTCAGCGTCACCGTGATCGGCGATCAGGCCGAACTTGTGCCCACCGATGACACCAATCTGGCAATTCGAGCAGCCCGCCTCTTACGGGATCTGGTAGCCGAGGCCCCGGTGGGTGTTGATCTCGTGATCCGCAAAACCATTCCGGTGACCGGCGGAATGGCCGGGGGTTCTGCGGATGCGGCGGCCACCCTGCTGGCCTGCGCCATGCTGTGGGATCTTGACGTTTCTCCCGAAGAGATGCGGGAGCTGGGGGCTCGGCTGGGTGCGGACGTGCCGTTCTGCCTCGCCGGCGGCACCGCGCTAGGTACCGGACGTGGGGATCAGCTGGCGCCGGTGATGTGTCGGGGGAGCTACCACTGGGTGCTGGCTTTCAGCGACGCGCAACTGTCGACTCCTGAGGTCTTTGCCACCTTCGACGAGCGGGGCTTGGCTCGGCCAGGTGAGCTCGAGGTGCCCACGGGGTTGCTTAACGCGTTGGTCAGCGGTGACGTGCATGAGCTGGCTTCCTATCTGACGAACGATCTTGAGCCCGCCGCGCTCGCTTTGCGGCCCGAACTCCAAGACGTGCTCAATGTGGGCATGGCTTCGGGTGCTCTTGCCGCGCTCGTCTCCGGGTCAGGACCCACGGTCGCCTTTTTGGTGGCCAACGAGGCCGACGCTGTAGACCTGTCTGTGGCCTTAACTGAGGCTGGCCTGTGTCGGGCAGCGAAGCGGGTTCACGGACCGGTGGCAGGTGCGAGGCTGCTCACCTGAGGGGGAGCGTCACGACGTCAGTCGTTGGAAGGTTCGCGATGCTCGGTCAGGAGCCGAGGCTGCGGGCTGAGATTTCGCATTCCGTTCCACGCGAGGTTGACCAGGTGCGCAGCAACCACTGGTTTGGGCATTCCCTGATCGTCACGGGTGTCGATCCACCACTGTCCGGCCAACGCGACAAGGCCCACCAGCATTTGGGCGTATAGCGGGGCGGTTTCTGGGTCAAAGCCCCGCTTGGTGAACTGGCTACCGAGCAGGTCTTCCACCCGAGAGGCGATGTCGGACAAGATCGTGGCAAACGATCCGTCCGCCGATGATGCCGAGGAATCCCTCGACAAGATGCGAAAGCCGTTGGGATGGTCATCGATGTAATCCAGCAGCGCCAGCGTTCCCAATTCGATCAATGCACGGGGGTTGGTGTCTGGGGTGGTGATTGCTGCGCGAATCCCATCGTGCAAGGTCCGTACTTCGCGGTCGACAACCACGGCGTAGAGACCTTCTTTGCCACCAAAATGCTCATAAACGACGGGCTTGCTCACTCCGGCGTGAGCGGCGATTTCTTCGACGGACGTGCCTTCCAAGCCACGTTCAGCAAAAAGGGCGCGGGCCACATCAATCAGTTGCTCGCGGCGTTCGTTGCGGGTCATTCGCACCCGGCTGCGACGTGCACGCGCATTGACCGGAGTGATTGACATGGCGCAATTGTGGACCCCGGTCGTGTCGGGAGCGAAATCGGCGCGCGAATCGGAGCGTTGCGAGGGCTCTGATTGGACTCGGTGTGCACGACGTGGCTCGTACCCGTAAAGTTGGCCCAGGTCATTACTGATGATCGTTCCCCGGTTGGTCTGCCGGCAGGGCCCGCCTGACTTTGAATCAGGACTAGCGACGTAGGTTCGACTCCTACCCGGGGAGCGCAGGTCGTCTAGCCGTGGGAGCAAATGTGAGTGAGCGCGACGACGTGGTCACACCGGTAGAAACCGTGCTGATTATGGCCGGTGGGGCCGGCACTCGAATGAAATCGGCTACCCCGAAGGTCCTTCACCAGGTTGCGGGAAAGTCGATGATTTCGCTGGCGGTTGAGGCCGCTGGTGCGGTGGCCCCGAACCATTTGGTGGTGATTGTCGGGCACGGACGCGATCAGGTCGCCCCTCATCTGGCCGAAGTTGCCCCTCAGGTGACGATCGCCGTTCAGGAGCAGCAACTTGGTACCGGGGACGCCGTCCGGTCGGGTCTTGCTGTACTTCATGATCTCCATGGTGAGGTCGTGGTGACCTCCGGAGATGTGCCGCTGCTCAATGGCCAGACGCTGATCGACTTGGTGGCTTCCCATCGTCAATCGGGCAATGCGGTCACGGTATTGACCGCTCGAGTTCCCGACGCGACCGGTTACGGACGGATCATTCGTGACGGCGACCAGGTGGCTCGGATTGTTGAACAGGTTGACG
>CAYWIN010000080.1:0-8528 GCA_964458365.1 uncultured Propionibacteriaceae bacterium | reverse complement strand
GGGAACGTTCGCCAACGGTTCAGCAAAGCTCGTCGCGGGCCAACAGTTTGTGATTACCACCGACGACGTCTTGGGGACGTCGGAGCGCGCCTCGACCACGTTGAAGACGTTGACTTCCGACGTGGCCGCTGGTGACCAAATTCTGATCAACGACGGCGAAATCGAATTGAAGGCCGTCTCAGTCTCGGCCACGGAGGTGGTCACCGAAGTGGTCGTGGGTGGCCTGGTCAGCGACCATAAAGGAATTAACTTGCCCGGCGTTCCGGTGAGTGTTCCTGCGCTGAGCGAGAAAGACGAACGGGATCTTCGGTGGGCACTGAGTGAGGGTGTCGACATGGTCGCTTTGTCTTTCGTGCGCGCGCCAGAAGACATCAATCCGGTCTTGCGGATCATGGAAGAAGAAGGTCTTCGCGTTCCGGTAATCGCAAAGCTTGAGAAACCTCAAGCCATCGAGCACCTGGATTCAATCATCGACTCATTTGACGCTTTCATGGTGGCTCGGGGAGATCTGGGCGTGGAACTGCCGCTCGAGGATGTGCCTGCGGTACAAAAGCGGATCATTGACGCTGCCCGCAAGTGGGCCAAACCGGTCATCGTGGCGACCCAAATGCTGGAGTCCATGATCACGGCTCATCGCCCGACCCGCGCAGAGGTCTCTGACGTCGCGAATGCGATCTTGGACGGAGCGGACGCACTAATGCTGTCTGGCGAGACCGCAGTCGGTGCCTACCCCATTGACGCCGTTTCGGTAATGGCCCGAATCGTGTGTCGCACCGAGGGAGAGGGGCTGGACAAGATCCGCACACTGGCGTGGGATCCGCACACCACCGCGGGCGTCATCTCCAAAGCGGCCGTTGAGGTTGCGGAACGGGTGGGAGCCAAATACTTGGTCGCCTTCACCATCTCCGGAGACACGCCGTTTCGACTGGCCCGGCTCCGATCCGAGGTTCCGATCATGGCGTTCACTCCGAACGACAAGATCGCTCGGGAACTTGCCCTGTGCTGGGGAGTCCAGTCCTACGTGACCGATGAGTTCACCGACACCGATTCCATGGTTGTGACGGTGCAAAACGCGCTCACGCATGCCGGATTCGTTTCCCGAGGAGACCAGGTAGTGATCGTTGCGGGGAACCCGGGCCGCACGCTCTGCCAAACCAATTCTTTGCGCGTTTATCAGATGGTGTGATTTCGCGGGGAAAAAACAACTTTGGTGAACGACGGCGTCGCGGCTAGAGTTCCCTCATGGCGCGGAGGGGGAAGCGCACGGTTGTTCGCGCTGCCATTGGAGCAATCAGCATCCTGTCGGGGATGTTGCTTGAGGTGCGCCCATTTACCTCCCATTCATTTCTCGTCTTGGCCATTGCCTCAGGTCTCGTCGTTGGTGCGGCTGTTGAAGCC
Organism: uncultured Propionibacteriaceae bacterium; assembly: GCA_964458365.1. Classification (GTDB taxonomy): domain Bacteria; phylum Actinomycetota; class Actinomycetes; order Propionibacteriales; family Propionibacteriaceae; genus Propionicimonas. Next base: position 7,130 of record CAYWIN010000080.1, on the reverse strand, counting down.
GTCCAAGGAACGAAAGAGGCGCCCGCCCGATGGGTGCTTGGTGGCTCTTACTTCGGCGCAGCGGTAGTGATCTCCGTCTGGCCGAGTATCCCGGTGGAACTGATCGGCGTGATCGTGGGGGCCGTCTTGGTCGCGACGGGGGCTTTGGAAGTTTGGTCCGGGATGCTCTCGCGGGTGAAGCTCCCGGCGTTGCTTGTGGCCGCGGCCGCGGGTGGACCCTGGGTCGCGCTGTTCAGCGGTGGGCTCACGTTGGCCATGGGGGTGGTAACCATGCTCTGGCAAGACCCAGTGGTTTTGCCCATGGTGATCACTTTGGGGTTGCGGCTGGTCCTCGTTGGTGTGGGGTTGCTGATCGACCTTTGGTACCCCAACACCGGCTACGGGGCTTCTCGTGAAGGGTCTCGCTTTTTGTGGCGAGCCATCGCTTTGGCGAGCGCGGTCGCGGTGTTTGCCTCGATCGCCGTTGGCGATGCCCGTCAGATGCCGTCAGGCTTCTACTATCGCGATGTTGCTGCCGAAACAGCTGGAGGAGAGCTGCTTCGCGCCGCGCAACTGTCGAGTTCCGATTCGGTCACTGTCGTCCAGATGCTCTACAGCACTCAAGATTTGGATGGCAAAGCGGTGATCGCGAGTGCCGTGCTCTACGTGCCGAGGAGCACGGCGACCGCGGCGCTGCCCTTGGTGGTTTGGGCTCATGCCGAAACCGGAGTCGGCCAGGGCTGCGCACCATCGGTGATGGGAATCGAATCAGGTGGTTTGAAGGATCTGAACGCGTTGCTCGACCGCGGATATGCGGTTCTTGCCCCGGATTATTCGGGCTTGGGGACGCGTGGGGTGTCCAGCTTCATGATCGGCACGATGGAAGCCCGCTCGATTTTGGACGGTATTCGGGCGACCGGCAAGGTGCCGGGAATCAAGATCGGCCCGGCCGTCGTATGGGGCTATTCCCAAGGCGGTCACGCTGCACTGTGGACCGGAGAGCTTGCTTCGAGCTATGCACCCGACGTGCAGCTTGCTGGTGTGGTCGCCGATCAGCCGCTCACCAACCCCGGCAAAGTGTTGAACAATCTGATCGCCGACAATCGCCCGCTGCCGTTGGGGGCCTTCCTCTTGCAGAGCTACGCCGATCGTTATCCAGAGGTCCAAACGGGGGACTACCTCAACCCCATTCAGAGCCTCTTGGTTGGCGAGGTCGCTGCGGGCTGCGGACGCCTCAGCGGGACCATGCGATCGGCGGTCGATCTTCTGGGTGCCGGTCGGGATTGGCATCCGGTGACGGCCGGAAGCGCATTGAATACACGAATCATGGAAAACGTGCCTGCCGGAAAGATCTCGGTTCCTACCCTTGTCTTGCAAGGTGGCTCCGATCGAGTCATCACCCGCAACGACCAGGATTCCGCGGTGGCGAAGCTCTGCACGGCGGGGAGCGTGATCAGCTATCACGTCTATCCGAGTCTTGACCATCAATCTGCTTGGGAGTCTGCTCAGCGTCGTGCGGAAGTGTTGGATTGGATTGCCCAGCGGTTCGCCGGGCACCCCACGATGAATACCTGTCCAGCGGGATAAGCTTCTATCCGGCTCGGTGCGATGGCTACGGCAGGAACGAGCTGACCGTCAAGGGAAAAGGCGGACACTCACCGGCAAAAAGGAAGGCACTGTGGTCAATGACCGCAGTGCCTTGGGGCATTTTGTGCCGAGGAGGGGAGTCGAACCCCTACGCCCTAGTGGGCAGACGGGTTTGAGCCGTCCGCGTATACCATTCCGCCACCCCGGCAGGGCCTGACCGATTCTGCCACAACTTGGCACCAATGGTTGACCACACGGTACCCTCAGGGGAATCAATAGTGGCGAATTGCACGAGCAGAAGGGTGATCATGGCTGACACCGCCGAAGACCTCTCGGGTGGGACCAAACTGCGAGTGCTGGTTGCAGAAGACGAAGCGGTGATCCGCCTCGACCTGGTTGAGCTGCTCACTGAAGAGGGCTATCAGCTGGTTGCCGAAGCTGCCGACGGTGAAGAGGCGCTTCGTTTGGCCCGCGAGCTCACCCCGGACCTGGTGGTGATGGACGTCAAAATGCCAAAAATGGACGGCATCACGGCCGCGGCTCAGATTGCCGAAGAACGCATCGCCCCTGTCGTTATGCTGACGGCTTTCAGCCAACGCGAACTGGTGGAGCGAGCCCGCGATGCTGGCGCAATGGCCTACGTGGTCAAACCGTTCGACAGCTCCGATGTCGTGCCCGCCATCGAAATCGCAATGGGCCGATTCGCCGAGATTCGCGCGGTTGAAGCTGAGGTCTCTGACCTTGAGGAGCGATTCGCTTCACGCAAGGCCGTCGACCAGGCGAAAGGCCTGCTGCAAGAGGGGCTGGGCTTGAGCGAGCCTGAGGCATTCCGGTGGATTCAGAAGACCGCCATGGACTTGCGTAAGTCGATGCGCGAAGTAGCCGAAGGTGTTATCGAGCATTCAAAGGGCGCCAACAAAGGTCGGGCACCCAAGCTCTGAGCGGCACGGGCTCTACTGCGCTCGCTTCAAAAAGACGGTGATTCGGGACGCACAAATCGTTTCGCCATCATCAGCCTTGAGGGTCACGTCATAGGTCGCCAGTGTCCCCCCGATTCGAACAGCGGTTGCGGTTGCGGTAATCCAACCGCTGCGGGCGCTGCGCAAATGCGTGGCGTTGATCTCGATTCCGGTGATCGAACCATCCGGTCCTACTTCGGATGCTGCGGCCATCGAAGCCAAACTCTCGGTGAGTACGCACGAGGCGCCCCCGTGCCACAGCCCGAAAGGCTGCGTATTGCCCTCGACGGGGCAGCGCGCGACCGCACGGGTCGGCGTGACCTCCAACCACTGCGTGCCCATTTTTTCGTCCAAGGGGCTTCGCAGGCCCGCAATCCACTCTGGAACGTTCACCGGTCCACCTTGACACAGCCTTGGCCCGAGGCGAAGCCCGGCGCGGGTAGAGTTTCGCGCTGTGACGACGACGCCAGGAACTTCCGCCGATGACCGACAAACTCTGCTGCTGATCGACGGCCATTCGGTGGCATATCGCGCCTTCTTCGCATTACCTCCGGATAACTTCGCCACCAGCACAGGCCAGCACACCAATGCGGTCTATGGATTCACCTCGATGCTGATCAACGTGCTGCGCGATGAACGTCCCACCCACCTTGCGGTGGCCTTTGACGTGTCTCGACACACCTTCCGTACTGATCGTTACCCCGATTACAAGGCGACTCGAGCGGCCTCACCGGTCGAATTTCACGGGCAGGTGGCGTTGATCAAGGAGGTTTTGGACGCCCTCAACATCGTTCACGTTGAGTCCGACGGCTTTGAGGCAGACGACATCATTGCCACACTGGCCCATCGGGGTGCCCAGGCGGGGGCCAACGTGCTGATTTGCACCGGCGACCGAGACACTTTGCAGCTGGTGACGCCGCAGGTGACGGTGCTCTACCCGCGCAAGGGCGTTTCAGATGTGGCGCGGCTCGATCCACAAGCCGTTGAGGAAAAGTACCTTGTGGCGCCCGCTCGATACCCGGAGTTGGCGGCGCTTGTCGGGGAGACCAGCGACAATCTGCCCGGTGTTCCCGGTGTCGGTCCAAAGACGGCGGCCAAGTGGTTGGGTGCCTACGACGGCTTAGAGAATCTGCTGCGACATGTTGACGAAGTTCCGGGCAAGGCCGGTGAATCGCTGCGCAATCACCTGAATGATGTGACCCGAAACCGGGAACTCAACGCTCTGATTACCGACCTGGAACTACCCGTCGGCGTCGAGGATCTTGTGCGACGCGACTGGGATGTGGAGGCTGTCAACACGCTCTTCGACGGTCTGGAGTTCCGTGTGCTGAGGGACCGACTCAAAGATGTGCTGCCCAACCAACAAGATCCTGACGTGCAGGGTTTTTCTGTCACCGCTGCTGAAGTGAGCGCAGGGCACCTTGCGACCTGGCTGTCTGAGCACGCACGGCAGGGCCTAATCGGAGTGGATTTCACCGGACATTGGCGCGCCGGTGCGGGTGACCTGGATGGGGTCGCGTTGGCCAATGAGGACGGCTTGGCGATCCACCTGGATCCGAGCACGCTGAGTCCCGCCGACGATCAAGCCTTTGCCGAATGGTTGGCTGACCCTTCGGTTTCGAAAGTGGTCCATGATGCGAAAGGCCCGCTGCTCGCCGTCTGGTCCCGCGGTTGGGATCTGAACGGTCTGGCCCATGACACCGCGCTGGGGGCCTATCTGCTGCGTCCAGATCAGCGCGGCTATGACCTGGCTGAACTCGCCGAGCGGGAGCTTCACCGGGAGCTCGGGGTGACAGACTCCGGTGCCGATCAGGGCGAGCAGGGCACCTTCGATTTTGACCTTCAAACCACCCACACGGAGGCGATGATCCGAGCTAAGGCCGTCGGTGACCTTGCCGAGGCGCAGGAGCACCAGCTGGCTGCTCAAGGCGTCGCTGCCTTGCTCCGTGAGGTGGAAATGCCACTCACTCGCTGCCTTGCCGCCATGGAACGGGTGGGGATTGCGATCGACTCGGACAAACTGGATCGGTTGCACCACGATTTCGATCAGGCGGTGATTCAGGCGCAAGCCGACGCTTTTGAAGTCCTGGGGCATCAGGTGAACCTGGCTTCACCCAAGCAGCTACAGGGGGTGCTCTTTGACGAACTGGGCATGCCCAAGACCCGACGCACTCAAACCGGCTACACCACCGATGCGGAATCTCTGGAAACGCTCTTTGCTCAAACGGAGCATCCTTTCCTGGCCCACTTGCTGCGCTATCGCGACCAGGTCAAGTTGCGTCAGACCGTCGAAGGTCTACGCAAAGCGATCGCTGATGATGGCCGGGTTCACACCACCTTTCTTCAGACCATGGCCGCGACCGGTCGGCTTTCCTCCACGGACCCGAACCTCCAGAACATCCCGATCCGGACCGCCGCTGGGCGACGTATCCGCGAAGCCTTTGTGGTCGGCGAAGGATTCGACACTTTGCTGACAGCGGACTATTCGCAGATCGAGATGCGGATCATGGCGCATGCTTCGGAAGACGCTGGCCTGATCGAGGCATTCGCCACCGGTCAGGACTTCCACACCATGATGGCGGCTCGGGTATTCAAGGTGGCGGCGGAGCAGGTGAGCGCCGATCAACGGGCCAAGATCAAAGCGATGAACTATGGACTGGCCTACGGGCTGAGCGCCTATGGACTCAGCCAACAGCTTCGGGTCGAGCGCTCGGAGGCTGCCGGTCTGATGGACGAGTATTTTGAGCGCTTCGGACATGTGCGCGACTACCTCGCCGAGATCGTGGATCAGGCTCGCCGCGACGGATACACCCAGACCATTCTGGGTCGACGCAGGTACCTGCCCGATTTGAACTCATCGAATCGGCAACGTCGCGAGATGGCCGAACGTGCAGCACTCAACGCACCGATCCAAGGTTCCGCAGCCGACATCATCAAGATGGCCATGCTGAAGGTGGATCGTGAGCTGCGCGAACGGGGTTTGCACAGTCGAATGCTCTTGCAAGTTCATGACGAACTCATCTTCGAAGTGGCTCCCGGTGAGCATGACGAACTCGAAGCACTCGTTCGCGACAAGATGGGCCATGCCGTGGATCTGAGCGTTCCGCTGGAGGTCTCGGTCGGTACCGGGCGGTCCTGGCACGATGCGGCGCACTGACCGCCAGGGTCTTAGCGCAAAGTAGCGAGGATTTCTTCGTGGTCGCCGTCGCGGTCTGACCATTTCCCGACTAAGACGCCAAGCGGGGCAGGCGGGGGAGCGGGAACGTGGTGACCGTCCAGCACTCGGATGATCCGCATCATTTCTCCGGCCGCATTGGAGACCAAAGTGATGCCGCTGCCGCGGACCGTCATGGTCTTCTGCCCTTGCGACAGGTCGGCTTCGTTGTCGGCTTCGTGGATGACACGCATGAGCTCGACCAAATAAACCGGGTCCACAACGGCGTCGTAGGTGTAGCGGGTGCCCAGCACCGAGTGCTCCATCGTTCCGATGAATCCGGAGGCGGCTTCGGTTAAGGGCGCAGCTCGATAGGTCAGGGGGATCTGATAGGTCACCCCGGCTGATCGCACCAGCATCGTGTCGATACCGACTTCGCCGTCGGGGTCAACGAATCGAAATCCAGCCACACGCTCCAGGTCATCAGGTGATCCGTGGAACCACGACTGGCTGGGTAGCCAGCCAGCGAGCAGTTCCAGCTTGGTTGGCACCAATGTGGCGTCGTGGATGATCGCAGTACCACTCATGATTGACGAATCCTCCCTTGGATGGGGACTAGCCTAGCCCTGACCAGGTGGGTCCAGATTGACCCTCCAATGGCCCAATAGCTAGGCTGTTGGGCGCACTACGTCTGGTTTGGCCTCGGAACGAGGAGGTCAGCGCGCATTCGTGTGGAACAGCCCAGGTGAGCCTGGCTCAATCCAATCGGGGCAGGTAGACGTGGTGCGACCACCTAAACATACAAATCATCGGAGCCCTACTACATGACCTCAACCGACGAGGCAACCGCCGTCGCGGTCGACGATTTCGGATCGCCGGAAGCATTTCTCGAAGCGGTCGATGCGACCATCAAGTATTTCAACGACGGCGACATTGTGACTGGCACTGTCGTCAAGGTCGATCGGGACGAAGTCCTTCTCGATATCGGCTACAAGACTGAGGGAGTCATCCCGTCCAAGGAACTCTCCATCAAACATGACGTGGACCCATTTGATGTGGTCAGTGTGGGCGATGAGATTGAGGCCTTGGTCCAGCAGAAGGAAGACAAAGAGGGTCGACTGATCCTGTCCAAGAAGCGGGCTCAATATGAGCGCGCCTGGGGCCAGATCGAAAAGGTCAAGGAAGAAGATGGCGTAGTCACCGGTCGGGTGATCGAGGTCGTCAAGGGTGGCCTGATCATCGATATCGGCCTGCGGGGCTTCCTGCCAGCGTCGTTGGTCGAAATGCGTCGAGTGCGCGACCTTCAGCCGTATGTGGGTGCCGAGCTCGAAGCCAAGATCATTGAGCTGGACAAGAACCGCAACAACGTGGTGCTTTCGCGTCGGGCGTGGCTGGAGCAGACCCAGTCCGAGGTGCGACACACCTTCCTCAACCAGCTCACCAAGGGCCAG
>CAYWIN010000079.1:0-8551 GCA_964458365.1 uncultured Propionibacteriaceae bacterium | reverse complement strand
CCTCGTGGTCGGAGGTGTCGACACCGGCGGAGTTGTCGATGAAGTCGGTGTTGATTCGACCGCCCGCAGCGGCATACTCGATCCGTCCCTGCTGGGTGAAACCCAGGTTGCCTCCTTCGGCAACGCAGCGCGCGCGCAATTCGAGACCGTCAACCCGCACCGCATCGTTGGCTTTGTCACCGGCGGCACCATGGTTTTCGGTGCTCGCCTTGACGTAGGTCCCCACCCCTCCGTTGAAAAGCAGATCTACCGGAGCCCGCAAGATCGCCGAAATTGTTTGGGCGGGCGTCAAGCTGGTGACCGAATCGGGCAACCCCAGTACGGCGCGCACCTCGGCGCTGATCGGAATGGACTTCGCGGCGCGCGGATACACGCCGCCGCCTTCCGAAATCGGCTGGTAGTCCGCCCACGTCGAACCGGGGGTCGCGAACAGCCGAGCTCGTTCGGCAAACGACGCCGCAGGGTCGGGATTCGGGTCCAGAAAGATGTGAAGGTGATTGAACGCCGCAACAAGTCTCAGCTTGTCCGAACACAGCATGCCGTTGCCAAAAACGTCCCCGGACATGTCACCGATGCCGACACAGCTGAACTCGTCTCGCTTCGGATCCAATCCCATCTCCAAGAAATGGCGTTTGACGGCCTCCCACGCTCCCCGAGCAGTGATCCCCATCGCCTTATGGTCGTAGCCAGCCGAGCCTCCTGAAGCGAAGGCATCTCCCAACCAAAAGCCGCGACGCACCGACACCGCGTTCGCGAGATCGGAAAAAGACGCTGTGCCTTTGTCGGCCGCCACCACAAGGTAGGGATCATCGCCGTCATAGCGCAGCACACCGGACGGGGGCACCGCTTCGCCATCGACGATGTTGTCGGTGAGGCTAAGTAGGGCGTCGACGAAAAGCTGGTAGCAGGCCGTGCCTTCGGCCAGCCAGGCCTGCCGGTCGCGCGGCGAGGGGGCCTGCAGCGGAACGAATCCGCCTTTGGCCCCATCGGGAACGATCACCGTGTTCTTCACCATTTGCGCTTTGACTAGCCCCAGAACCTCGGTGCGGAAATCCTCGGGCCGGTCGGACCATCGCAGACCGCCGCGGGCGACTGGACCGAACCGCAGGTGCACGCCAACCAGTCGAGGTGAATAGGTGAAGATCTCGTAGGCCGGACGTGGCTGGGGCAGCAAGTCCAGCTCCTCAGGCAACAGCTTGAAGGCCAGCACCGGATTGTCTGGTTCGGCAAACGCATTGGTCCGCACACACGCGCGAATCACGGCCAGGATGGCACGGAGAATGCGGTCATGGTCCAAGCTGGCCACCGAATCAAGCATCTGCCCAATGTCGGCATAGCACGCCGCCAGTGCGGACTCTCGTTCGGCTGCCTCCGAGAACGCCTTCGGGTCGAACTTCGTTTCGAAGGCCGACACCAAGGCAGCCGCAATCTCGGGGTTCGCGTTCAACGCCGTAGCAACGTAGCTCTGGCTAAACGTCACCGGGGCTTGCTGCAGATAGCGCGAGATTCCGCGTAGCACGTTCACTTGGGCCCAGCTCAACCCTGAAGGCACCACCAGTTTGTTCAGCAGGTCCGCTTCGCAGCGTCCGGTCCAGGACGCTTGGAAGGCATCGGCGAAACGTTGCCGAGCGGCCGGGTCCCATTGGCCATGCGAGGGGGTGCTCAAGCCAAAATCGTAGATTTGGACCCGCCGTCCGCGCAGATCCCAGCTGTAGGGACGCTCGTCGACCACTTCCGCGCCCAGGACGCTTAGATGGGGCATCACTTTGGCCAAGCTCATCTCGGCATGAGTGAAGACCTTCAGCCGCAGATCGGCCACCTCGTCGGGATCGGTGCTGAGCGTCATCACCAACCGCAGGTCCGCCGAGTCATCCAACCGGTTCGCTTGGATCAGGTCGGCAATCGCCACCGTCGGCGAGTAGTCCGCAACATAAGCATCGGAGAAGATCACTCCACGCTGCTCGCTGGGCAGCGTGGCGGCCCGTTCGGCGAACTCATCTTCCCAACTGATAGCGGCCTTGGTGATGGACGCAGTGATCGCATCAATGTCGGGCTCGGCGGGGGCATCAGCCCCCAGCCGAATCACGAAGAACAGTCTGGTCAGCACAGATTCGCTGACCAACGTCCGATACTCGACCTCCACTCCCCCGGTTTGCTCCAGAAGAATCTCTTGAATCCGAAGGCGAGTGTCGGTGTCATACCGATCACGCGGAATGAAGACCAAAGCGGTCACGAACCCACCGAAGCGACTGCGCCGCAGGAAGACGCGGGTTTGTCGGCGCTCCCGGATGCCCACAATGGCCGACAGCGTGGGCAAAAGCTCGTCGACGCCGGCCTCAAAGAACTCATCGCGAGGATAGTTGGCCATCACCTTGTGTAAGGCATGCCAACCGTAGGAGTTCTGCTCGAATCCGGACCGCGACTGAATCAGGCTGGCCTTTTCGGCAAGCATCGGAATGTTCGAGATCGACTCGGTGTAGGCGTCGGTGGACAGCAGTCCCAGGAACCGATGTTCCTCAATCAGGCCGCCTCCGGTATCAAAACGACGGACCGCAAGATGGGTCAGATAGGCCGGGCGGTGCACCGGGGAGCGGCGCCGGTCGCGGACCAAAACCAGTTGCTCGTTTTCGCCGGGAACGGGCACATTCACCCGGTCAACAGTGTCATCGTCACGAATGATTCCCCGTTGGCTGCCCGGCGTCGGAACCAGCGCAGTGGAGTCTCCGGTGTAACGGGCGTATCCCACGAAGACGAAATGGCCGTCCGCCAACCACTCCACCAACTGAACCACGGTTCGGGGAGCGTCATCCTCCCGCAGCAGCGCCGCAGCTTCGCGACATCGAGCCACCATCGGTTGCCAGTCGGCAACCGTCACCGTCACCGTGGCCAATGCGCGCCGCAAACCGTCAGCTAGGGGAACCGAAAGCTCTGACGCCGCATGGCCCAACGGCGGATAGATTTCCAGAACCAGCCAGGCCTCCGGCTCACCGCCAGCACCAAAGCCCTCGAATTCGCCGTTCCCTGCCCGCTTCACCAGTGGAGTGGGGTGAAAGAGTCGCCGCAGACTCCACCCTTGGCCGGTCAGTTCCATCACCGTGGTGTCGACCAGGAAGGGCTGGTCGTCGGTGACGATCAAAGCCACCGTTGAACCGCGCGAATCCCACTCCTGTGGTGTGAATACCCGCAGCCGAGACTCCCCGCGTCGGCGCTGGCCGGCCAGTTCCAGATGGGCCTCTGCCGTGGCGGCCAAAGCAGCGGGCTCCAGATCATCCAGTTCGGCGTCCGCAACTTGGGCCAGATAAAGGTTGATGAGTTCTGTTTGTTCGGATGACGCGCGCGCTGAGGCTTGCGTCAGTACCGCGTCGCGCCGTCCCGAAGCGGACCGCGAGGCCAAGGTGGACAAGGCAACTTCTCCTTTGCCGATTAGGTCTTCGCCACCATATCCAGCCAACATTACGACTATGGACATCCGCGCCCGCAATGACTTCTCTGCTTCGGTCGAGCAGGTCTGGGCTATGCTCACCGACCCGACGTTCCTGACCGCGGTGTGCCAGGCCAGCGACCCGGTGGAATTCGCTGTGGAGGTCGACGGACGACGCACGCGCACCCGCCGAATCATGACCGCTCCCTCACAGCTCGCCAGCATGACCGGACCGACGATCGCCGTGATCGACCAGATCACCTGGGAATCGGGCGACACCGCGACGCGCCAGGGCGTGGCACTGATCACCGTTGAAGGTCTACCCGCCCAGCTGCGTGGGCACGTGACCTTGACCGAGGGCGGACGTGGCGCCGTCCTGAGCTATTCCGGCACGCTTCAGGTCGACGTTCCGCTGGTCGGGCCCATGTTGGCGAAAAAGGCAGCGCCACTCCTGCTGGAGGCGCTCGAGGTTCAGCAACAGGTGGGCGATGAATACCTCGCTACTCACCGCTGAGGGCGAGCTACCCACCAACATTCGGAAACACCGCGACGCGCGCCCGCCGACAGTGCCCCTACCCGCTACCCTTTGACCGCTTGTAGACCCGTATTCAAAGGAATTTTCGATGGCGAAGGTGACGTTCTACTCCGGCCAACAGCTCCCTCTGGAGATGCACAAAGTTCGGATCATCCAAAAGCTCACCCTGCTTCCGATCGAGGAGCGCCGACGCGCCATCGCCGAAGCCGGATACAACACATTCCTGCTCCAAAATGCCGATGTCTTCTTGGACATGCTCACCGACTCCGGTGTGAACGCCATGAGTGACCAGCAGCAGGCTGCCATGTTGATCGCCGATGATGCCTACGCCGGTTCAGCCACCTACACCCGGCTATATAACAAGCTGGTCGAGATCTTCGGCATGGACTACTTCCTGCCTGCCCATCAGGGCCGCGCCGCAGAACACATCTTGGGTAAGAGCCTGGTCAAGCCCGGCACCTGCGTTCCCATGAACTACCACTTCACCACCTCCAAAGCCCATGTCACCGAGATGGGCGGTGAAGTGCTGGAGTTGATCACCGAAGCCGGACTCGCCGTCACCTCCGACGACCCCTTCAAGGGCAACTTCGACGTCCCCGCTTTGCGGTCCTTGATTGAGGAACGCGGTGCGGAGGCTTTCTCCTACGTGCGCGTCGAGGCCGGCACGAACCTGATTGGCGGCCAGCCCTTGAGCCTGGCCAACTTCCGGGAAACCACGGCGCTGTGCAAAGAACACGGAATCCTGACCGTCCTGGATGCGTCCCTGCTGGCCGACAATCTGCACTTCATCAAGACCCGTGAAGCGGCGTGTGCGGACATGTCCATCCCCGAGATCACCCGGGCGATCGCTGACTGCTTCGACATCATTTATTTCTCCGCCCGCAAGCTCGGCTTTGGCCGTGGCGGTGGCATCTGCATCCGTAGCGAGGAGATCTACAAGCAAATGCGGGCGCTCGTCCCGATGTATGAGGGCTTCTTGACCTACGGCGGCATGTCGGTGCGAGAAATGGAAGCCATCACAGTCGGCCTGGACGAAACCATGGACGAGGACATGATCAACCAGGGTCCTCAGTTCATCGAACATATGGTCACCGAACTCGACGCCCGTGGAATCCCGGTCATCACGCCTGCGGGCGGTTTGGGTGCGCATGTGGACGCGATGCGATTCCTGCCTCACATTCCGCAGCAGCAGTACCCGGCCGGGGCGTTGGCCTCGGCGCTCTATCTGGCTTCGGGTGTACGCGGCATGGAGCGCGGCACCCTGAGCGAGCAGCGCGACCCTGATGGCACCGAGCCACTGGCAAATATGGAGCTGGTTCGGCTGGCCCTGCCCCGCCGAGTGTTCACCCTCAGCCAGGTGAACTACGCCATCGACCGGATCGACTGGCTTTACCAAAACCGCGAGCTGATCGGCGGACTACGCTTCGTCGAGGAGCCAGAAATCCTGCGCTTCTTCTACGGGCGTCTGGAACCGGTCGGCGGCTGGGTCGACAACCTGGTTGACGCTTTCCGCCGCGATCTCGGCGACAGTCTCTAAGCGGCCTTTGGACGTTGCGGGTCTGGGACAAACGGCGTCTTTCCCAGACCCAGACGAGCCAGGATCGCGGCAATCGCCATTGCCGCGATAGCGCCCACAGCGGTGTATCCCACCCGCTGCACGACCGTCTCGCCAAGATGCCCCACCGAGGCCAACAAGATCACGGTGGGTGTGAGGAAAATGACCTGGCGGGTGTAGTCACCGACAGCTACGTACGACAAATACAGCACCATACAGATCAGCACAGCGACGCCGATCGCCCAATCCGGCAGCACATAGGCCAACAGGAGAGCGACCAGTCCGCCGCCGACCGTGCCCGCGATGCGTTGCCAGGACCGTATCCGGGTCTGGTCGTCGTAAGGGCGCAAAACCACCGTCAAAGTCATCGCGATCCAGTAGCCGCGCGGCCACTGCAGGAGCCCAATAGCCGCGACAGTGCCGCCTACGACGACGGCCATCACCGCAGCATGCCGCCAAGCCACCGGCTGGGGGATCTTGGGCATGCCGTCCATGGCCGGAAATCTGCTTCCCAGGGCCAGAATCGCAGCCCCGCCGACCAACACCCACCCCCCGGTGAACACCGGTGAGGTCTCGTTTGGTACGGCCACCAGCGTTGCCGCCATGCTGGGCACGCCCACCAAGAGTGCGTCTTTCCACGCGTTGGCCGGTGCCACCAGCAGACAGGTCAACGCCACGAAGCATGCCGCGGCCCAGGCGTCGTGACGCAATGCAACCGCGACGACCGCCACCATGGCGATGGGAACCAGAAATGCCGCCGCCTGCCGGGTGCGGAGGACAAAGGCCGGGCGCCCCAGCGCGACATATCCCATCATGATGCCCACGACAGCGGGCGTGCCTGCCAGGAAATATCCGCCCGCCAGCGGGATGGCCAGGGCCACGGCGCTCGCGGACGCGATGAGCACAGTCTTGCGTGGAACGGCCCATCCGCCCACAGCGTCCATGATGCGCAGCCTAGTCGTCGGCTGCGCTCGGTTCACTCGATCCGCGGCAACAGCGCCATGCTCCATCAATGTCTGCGAAATCTCAGAATGGACGTCGCCGTCGGCCTAGGGTGCCGCCATGATCACCATCTATCTGGGCGAGTTCATCACCATGGAAGAACGAGCCCCACGGGTCAGCGCTGTCGCCGTCACTGATGCCACCATCACGGCCATCGGCACACTGGACGAGGTAAGAGCCAAGGTGGGCGATGCGCCGCACCGCATTGATGAGCACACCTTCGCTGACGCCATCGTCGTCCCCGGGTTGATCGACCAGCATCTGCATCCGATTTTGGGTGCCTCAACCTTGGCCAGCGAGGTCATCGCAATCGAGGATTGGGTATTGCCCGAACGGACGTTTCCCGCCGCGACGTCTGCCCAGGAATACCGAGAGCGCCTGGTGGCCGGGCTGGCCGCATTGGATGCACGCGATCCGTCCGGCACAGAGATCTTCTTTTCTTGGGGCTACCACAGCCTGTGGCACGGCAAGCTCGAACGCGCGGTTCTCGATCAGCTCGCCCCGACTCGCCCGGTCGTGATCTGGCAGCGGTCTTGCCACGAGTGGTACCTCAATTCCGCAGCGATCGCCGCGATCGGGCTGGACCGAGCTGAACAACTCAGCCACCCAGCAGCCAGCGCAATGGTCGATTGGGAAGCGGGCCATTGGTGGGAGCAGGGGATGAATCTTCTGCTCCCGGCCTTGCAGCCCCGGCTACTCACCAACGAGCTGATGATGCGGGGCCTGCGCCAAATGGTCAGTTACCTCCATCGCAACGGGGTGACCGCGTTCAACGAACCTGGGGCGCTCTTCACCCCGGCGCTGTGGCAGCTTTATCAGGCCATCTTGGGGGCCGATGACGTTCCGTTCAACAGTTACTTCTTGGTAGATGGGCGGGCCCAGATCGACAATCATTTGCCCGAAGCTGACGTGTTAGCCGACGCCGAACGCCAGATCGGTTTGGCCCCACCCGGAAGCGGCAAGCTGGAGTTCTTCGACAAACAAGTGAAGCTTTTTGCCGACGGCGCAATCATTTCCCAGCTGATGCAGTTGCACGATCCGTACCTCGATGCCGCCGGCCATCCGGACCTTCAGCACCACGGTGAATGGCTGATCGAGCCTGATCAGCTGCACCAGCGTGTCCGGCTCTATTGGGAGGCTGGCTATCAGATCCACTGCCACGTCAACGGCGACGAAGCCTTGGACGTGTTGTTGGATGCTTTCGCTGATGCGGCCCAGGAACACCCGCGGACCGACCACCGTTGCGTCGTCGTCCATTTCGCCAACTCCCGGCCCGACCAGATCGCCCGCATCGCTCACCTTGGCCTGCTCGTCAGCGCCAACCCGTACTACACAACGCAGTTCGCCGATCGTTACGGCGAGATCGGGTTGGGACCCGA
Organism: uncultured Propionibacteriaceae bacterium; assembly: GCA_964458365.1. GTDB lineage: Bacteria > Actinomycetota > Actinomycetes > Propionibacteriales > Propionibacteriaceae > Propionicimonas. The sequence continues at coordinate 659 of CAYWIN010000079.1, read as the reverse complement.
TCGTGCCGACCACATGGTGCGCTCGGCCTCAGTGTTGGCCGCCGGTGTCCCCTTGTCTTTTCACTCCGACTTGCCGATGGGGCCCAGCTCACCGTTGGGATTCATCTGGTGCGCGGTCAACCGCACCACTGTTTCGGGACGGGTCGCTGCACCAGAAGAACGGATTAGCGTGCATGACGCGCTGCGCGCGGTCACGATCGAGGCAGCATTTTCTTGGCGCAAAGAAGACCAGCTGGGCAGCATTTGGCCCGGCAAGCGGGCCACTTTCACCGTCTTGAACGAGGACCCTTACCGCGTCGATCCGCAGCATCTGCGCAACATCGCCATTCGGGGAACCTTCTTCGAAGGGCGATGGTTTCCGGTTCGCTCACCTCATCAGTGAAAGTCCCGGCTACGATGCGGGACCAAAATCGGCAGGGGCTCGATGCGGTCAGCAAGCACATTCACCACACCTTCGGGTGACCGTTCCAGCTTGCCTCGGACCACCACAGCCGCAGAGTTTCGGGCTACCCGCCGGTAGCGCTGCCACACCCCCACCGAGCACACCACGTTCACCAATCCGAACTCGTCCTCCATGCTCAAGAAGGTGATCCCCGAAGCGGTGCTCGGGCGCTGCCGGTGGGTGACCAAGCCGCCGATCTGAATGCGTCGCCCCGGTT
>CAYWIN010000078.1:3033-8606 GCA_964458365.1 uncultured Propionibacteriaceae bacterium | reverse complement strand
ACGATGTCGGGTCGGCTGGTGCCGACCGGAACGTCCTTGTGCTTTTTGGCTTCCTTCGCGGCGAGCTTTGCCGCTTTGGCTTCGGCTTTGGCGTCCGCCTTCGCCGCACGGGCGTCGGCTTTGGCTTCTTGGGCAGCGCGTTTGGCGTCGGCCTTGGCTTCTTCGGAGGCGGCCTTACGTTCGGCTCGAGTCAACTGGGGCTCGGCTGCCGATGGTGACGGTGTGGGGCTTTCCCCCGATGCGGCTGAAGCAAAGCTGTTCGAAGCTACATCGGAAAGCTGGGCACTCACCGGTTGATAGGGGAGGGTGATTTCTGGCGGTTGAGTGGGCCGAGAAACCGGGGGGAGGAGCTGTTCATAGGGCGACGGTGGCGAGGGAACGCTGACCGCAGAACGTCGCGGTGCGACCCATTCGCGCTCGAAAGGCACATCGTCGGCGGAGAACCGACGTCCTGCCGACGCTGGCAAGGCCTCCGAGGTGGGCAGCACGGGGCGTGGCGGCGGCGCCAGGTCCTTCAATGTGCCGTCGGGATTGAGGGCCAGGCGGCGCATCATCCCGGTGTCTGTGAGCTCGTCGGGCTCGTCAAATAGCGGCCCGGCGGGAGTGTCCGCCGCACTCTGCGGTGGCGCACTCCAGTCTTCGGGCAGCGGATCTAGCGCCCGACGCGGCCTTGGTGACCCCTCCACGTAAAGATCCCGTCTGCGTGACCAGTGATTGGAACAGTGTAATGGGCCAGCGTGTCCAGCTCCTGCGAAGCAGAGGCTTGAGTCAGCATGGAGGCACCATGGCAAGAAACCAACACCGCTCACGAACCCGATTTCGGGTCGGCACCGCATCGGCGAAAACTGCACCCTTACTTGAGGAAAGGCCGGTTTTGCCCTGGCCATTGGCGGCGGTCGGTGGTGGCGCAGTGGCCGCGTTGGCCGGGGGGATTGGCATTGCCGGGGTTTGCATGCTTGGTTGGTGGGGATCCCCCGATGTGTCTTGGACGGCGATGCTCTCGGTGAGTGCGAAAGTGTGGCTACTTGCCCACGGCGGTGCCTTAGATGTTGAAGGTCTTCGGGTGACGATCGTGCCGCTGGCTTTGACCGCCTTGCTGATGGTCTTGGTCTTTTGGGCCGCAGCTTTCGCCCTTCGACAAGGGGTCTTGGCTAATGGTGAGCCGCCATCTACAGCGGCTCGCCGTCGCCTTGTCGGCCTGACAGCTGCCGGAATCGCGACCGGATACCTCGCAGGAGCGTTGCTGCTTTCTTCCTTGGCCGGAACCTTCAGCCTGAATGCGACCGTCGGAGCCCTCGCACTCAGTTTTGTGATCGCTCTGCTCGGAGGTGAATGGCAAACCGGAGCCCGGCCCGATGGACCGTTGTGGGTTCAGTCTGTAGCGCGCGGTGCCCTGGTGAGCGTGTTGGCTTTGGTCGGTTTGTCTGCCGTCGTGCTCGGTGCGGCAATGATTCTGGGCGAGCCGCGAATCGGTGCCCTGGAAACCAGCCTGGGGTTGGACGGAGCCGGTGTGGTGGTGTGGAGTGCGATCGCCTTGTTCTACCTGCCGAATATCTTGGCCTGGGCTGCCGCTTGGATGCTGGGAGCAGGCTTTGTCGTAGGTGAGGGAACGACGGTCGCCCCATGGACCACGCAACTGGGGTTGCTTCCCAATGTGCCCCTGTTCGGTGGATTGCCCGCTGACGGATCCGGCGGAATGGAAGGGTGGCTGGTCGCAGGGGTGATCGCAGGATTTGTTGGTGGGGCGGCGGCGGTACGTGTCCGTCCGGTGACTCTTCCCGGTGCCATCAGGATTGGTTTTTTGGCCGGCATTGTGTCGGCGGCGGTGTTCTTGCTTTGGGCGTTGGTGAGCGGCGGAGCTTTAGGAACGGTCCGGATGTCGTATCTGGGTCCGCGCTGGCCGCAGACGCTGATTGGGGCGGCCATCTTGGTGGGTTCTGCGGGCCTGGGCGCGATCGGAATCTGGTTCACTCACCGACGTGTGCGTCTTGACTCCTGAGGTCGCGGGGCGAATATGGCTCTGGCTTCGGTAAGGTCTAGCCCATGCCGATGCGCCTCCTGGTCCTGGTTTCAGGCTCCGGCACCCTCTTGCAGGCATTGCTGGACGCACATTCCTCCGGCGACCTCGCTGCGGAAGTGGTAGCTGTCGGTTCTGACCGGGCCGATGCCTTCGGATTAGTTCGGGCCGAAAAGGCGGGAGTGCCCACCTTCATCCATCCATATCGCGCAGGCGAAGATCGTCAGCTGTGGGATGCCGAACTCACCCGGAGAGCTGCCGCTTTCGATCCCGATCTGGTCGTGAGCGCTGGCTTTATGAAGCTGGTCGGTGAGGATTTCTTGGCCCGTTTCGCGGGACGGATGATTAACACTCATCCCGCGCTCCTGCCGTCCTTCCCTGGTATGCATGGTGTGCGCGATGCGCTTGCCCATGGGGTGAAAGTCACCGGGACAACGGTCTTTACTGTTGATTCCGGAGTGGACACTGGCACGATCTTGGCTCAAGAAGCGGTTCCGGTGCTGCCCGATGACACCGAAGAGAGCCTTCACGAGAGAATCAAAGTGGTCGAACGCCGACTGCTGGTCGACACGATCAACCAACTGAGCAAAGGGATTAGATGACCGAAAAGCTGCCCATCCGCCGTGCCTTGGTGTCGGTATATGACAAAACTGGCCTGGTCGCACTTGGTCAGGCTTTGGCTCACGCCGGGGTCGAACTGGTGTCTACGGGTTCGACGGCCAAGACGTTGGCAGGGGCTGGCCTGGCTGTGACTCCGGTGGAAGCCGTCACCGGTTTCCCTGAATGCCTGGATGGTCGGGTGAAGACGCTTCACCCTCGCATTCATGCCGGAATCTTGGCCGATCGGCGTCTCGAGTCTCACCGGGCACAGCTCGATGAACTCGATGTGGCTCCTTTCGATCTTGTGGTCTCCAACCTTTATCCCTTCACTGAGACGGTTGCGTCGGGTGCCAGCGAAGCCGAATGCGTCGAGCAGATCGACATTGGTGGGCCTTCTATGGTCCGTGCCGCAGCGAAGAACCACCCTTCGGTGGCGATCATTACCTCGCCAACCCAATACTCGGTTCTGGTTGAGGCTCTGGCTGCGGGTGGATTCACGCTTGCCCAGCGTAAGGAGCTCGCCGCAGCAGCGTTCGTCCACACTGCGGCCTATGACGTGGCCGTCGCGACCTGGATGGGCACCGTGCTGACCGATTCCTCGGATGGGGATGGTTTCCCGGCATGGGTGGGCGGCAGCTGGGACAAAGTGACGACCTTGCGCTACGGCGAAAACTCGCATCAAGCCGCCGCGCTCTATTCAGCGCAGGCCGGTCCGTCCGGAATTGCGCAGGCTGAGCAGTTGCATGGCAAAGAGATGAGCTACAACAACTACACCGACGGTGAGGCGGCCTACCGGGCGGCCTACGATTTCGAGCAGCCTGCGGTGGCCATCATCAAGCATGCGAACCCGTGTGGCATTGCGGTGGGCGTTGATATTGCCGAAGCTCATCGACGGGCCCATGCCTGCGATCCGGTGTCGGCTTACGGCGGTGTGGTCGCGGTAAACCGGCCGATGACCGTGGCAGCGGCCAATCAGATCGCTGAGATCTTCACTGAAGTAGTCATCGCTCCGGAGTATGAGGCGGGCTCCTTGGAGATCTTGACCCGGAAGAAGAACGTGCGGCTATTGAAAGCTCCCGCTTACCAGCACCGAAACCTGCAACTGGTACCGATCTCCGGCGGTGCGCTCCTGCAGCAGCCCGATCAGGTAGACGCCCCCGGCGACGATCCGGAGAACTGGACGCTTATCACCGGCGAAGCCGCCGATGCCCAGACGTTGTCGGACTTGGCTTTTGCCTGGCGTGCTGTGCGAGCGGTGAAGTCGAATGCCATCCTGTTGGCCAACGATGGGGCGTCGGTTGGTGTGGGCATGGGCCAGGTCAACCGGGTCGACTCAGCGAAACTGGCTGTCGAACGCGCCGGTGACCGCGCGGCGGGCTCGGTGGCAGCCTCGGATGCTTTCTTCCCATTCAACGATGGGCCGAAGATCCTGATCGAAGCTGGTGTGCGGGCCATCGTGCAGCCCGGTGGGTCGATTCATGACGACGAAACCATCGAAGCTGCCAAAGCTGCAGGAATAACCATGTACTTCACGGGCACCCGGCACTTCTTCCACTGATGGGCAACTGATGACTGCACAGCTTCTCGACGGCAAGGCCGTCGCTGCCACTATCAAGTCGGAGCTCGCGCTGCGGGTTCGTGCATTGGCCGCGCAGGGGGTTCGTCCCGGTCTGGCTACCGTTCTGGTCGGCGACGATCCGGGCAGCAAGTCCTATGTGGCGATGAAACACCGCGACTGTGCCGAAATTGGCATCGAATCGATCCGGGTGGACCTTCCCGCTGATGCCAGCGAAGCCATGGTCGCCGAGGCGATTGCGGGCCTGAACCAGGACGATGCGTGCACCGGCTACATCGTCCAGCTACCGCTGCCCAAGCATTTGGACGAAAACGCGATGCTGACCCTCATCGATTCGGACAAAGATGCCGACGGGTTGCATCCGATCAACTTGGGTCGACTCGTTCTGAACGAACCGGCCCCATTGCCGTGCACACCGCGGGGCATCGTCGAGCTGCTGCGGCGTCATCATGTTCCTCTGGCTGGTGCGGAAGTCTGCGTGGTAGGCCGTGGGATTACCGTGGGTCGCCCCCTGGGTCTCATCCTCACCCGGCGCAGTGAAAACAGCACCGTGACGCTGTGCCACACCGGGACCCGTGATCTCGCCGACCACACCCGCCGGGCGGACATCGTGGTGGCGGCAGCGGGTGTGCCAGGTCTGATTACCGCCGACCTGATCAAAGAAGGCGCCGTCGTTCTTGATGTCGGCGTCAGTCGGGTCGATGGCAAGCTCGCCGGGGACGTGGCCGCCGACGTGATGGACAAAGCGTCTTGGGTGGCGCCGAATCCCGGCGGAGTCGGTCCGATGACTCGAGCCATGCTGCTGTCTAACGTGGTGGATCGCGCCGAAGCGTTGCTATGACCCAGCCGACCACCGATCAGCGGCCCCCAAAGAACTGGTATCAACAGATCTTGGGGCAATGGCCGCTGGCCTCGGTGCTGGTGGGAGTCTTCGTCGGATTGGTGATCGCCGTACCGCTTGGTCACTGGCGGCTCGGGTGCACCCTGATCGGGGCCGCCGTCACCGCTGGCGGCCTGCTTCGACTGATGCCTCAGCAGCGGGTGGGATTGCTGGCCGTGCGAAATCGGGCGGTCGATTCGATTTTGCTCTTGGGTAGCGGGATCGGAATCTTGCTGCTTGCCTGGATGATTCCCGCATCGCGCTGAGACTTCGCAGAGCTCTCGGAGCTCGTGGTGTCCAGATCCGGCGGTAAACCGGATCCGGATTTGCTTGTATCCTCCTTCGCATGACCCAAACCCCGCAGGGCCCGCAGGTTGGGCAGGTTCAGAACGGTTACCAGTGGACTGGTCAGCAGTGGGTGCCGGTGGCGCAGGCTACGCAGGCTGGCCCGCAGGTTGGGCAGGTTCAGAACGGTTACCAGTGGACTGGTCAGCAGTGGG
>CAYWIN010000078.1:0-2933 GCA_964458365.1 uncultured Propionibacteriaceae bacterium | reverse complement strand
TGCCGGTGGCGCAGGCTACGCAGGCTGGCCCGCAGGTTGGGCAGGCTGATGGGCAAACTTCTGAAGCTGATCCGCAGACCGCGACCAACGAGGCCGCAGATCTTCAGATCGGCCAGATTTCTCATGGTTACCAGTGGAACGGAACGCAGTGGGTTCCCGTTGACGGCGAGGCTGCACCGGCGGAGAGTGGCATCGCAGAGTCCAACGAAGGCGTGGCGTCGGCCGAGGCCGACGCACCAGCCATTGTCGAGGCACCGAAGGACGTCTTCGGCCAACTCGATGAGCTGGCTACCAGCTGGCAATTTCGGAGCACCCGCGAAGCGAACACGGTCACCATGATTCGCGACGTCGTTTCCACGAAGCCATTGGGGAAGGCCGTCGCGTTGACCTACCAGGCAACGGCCAGTTTTGACACCGCGTCACGCGTGGTCAAGTACACCGAGTCTTTGACGAAAGCGGGCGGGCAAAAAGCGAAGGCCACGGCCGCTTCCAGCGAAGACAGCACCTTCTCTTCGGGGGAAGGCCTGGGTAACGATTTCGCCCTGCAGGCACAGAAGTTCGGCGGCCCGAGCGCTATCGACTTTGACTACGAGAACTGGCACGAGGCGCTCCGCGCGCTGGTTGGTGCCGAGGGCTTCGAGTTCATCTCCGGTCGCTGACCTCAGAACGGCTCCTGGGGTCAGCGAAAGTCTCGTTCCAGGAACTGATCGGACAGATCTTCGGTCGCCACTCGTGCCGCTTCGCGTTCGCGCAGCTCGACGCGGCGGATCTTTCCCGAGATGGTTTTCGGGAGCTCGGTGACAAACTCGACGATCCGCACCCGCTGGTAGCCGCTCAGTCGAGTACGGGCGTGTTCGAAGATGGAGCGGGCCGCCTCCTGCTGAGCTGCGGCCGCGTCGGACACCAGACAGACAAAAGCCTTCGGGACGGCGGCGCGTACAGGGTCGGGGCTGGGCACGATGGCCACTTCGGTGACATAGGGGTGTTCCAGCAGGATCGATTCAAGTTCGAACGGTGAAATCTTGTAGTCCGAGGCCTTGAACACGTCGTCGGCCCGCCCGACATAGGTCAAATACCCCGATTCGTCGATCGAGGCGATATCCCCGGTATGGAAATACCCGTTTCGGCGGGCTTCGGCCGTCATCTCCGGGTTGTCGTGGTAGCCGGTCATCAAACCCAGAATGGGCTGGCTCAGGTCCAGACATATTTCGCCTTCGGGAACGTCTGGTTCTCCGGTGACTGGATCGACCAACACGACGGGATAGCCCGGCATGGGGCGGCCCATCGATCCATCCTTGACGGGTTGACCGGGAGAGTTGCCAATGCAACATGTGGTCTCGGTTTGTCCGAATCCATCTCGGATCGTGCCCTTCCACGCGTCCCGAACTTTGGAGATCACTTCAGGATTCAGTGGCTCGCCGGCGCCCAACAGCTCGCGCGGCGGCTGAGATAGCTGCGTGAGGTCGGCTTGAATCAGCATGCGCCAGACCGTGGGCGGAGCGCAGAAGGTTGTCACCTGGTGGGTATCCATCACCTTCATCAACGTGGCGGCGTCGAAGCGATCGTAGTTGAAGACGAAGACTGTCGCTTGAGCGAGGAAGGGCGAGAAGAAGTTGCTCCAGGCGTGTTTTCCCCATCCCGGAGACGAAATGTTCAGGTGTACATCGCCGGGTTGGACTCCCAGCCACCACATGGTGGAGAGGTGACCCACCGGGTAGGAGACATGGCTGTGTTGAACCAATTTGGGATGCGCCGTTGTTCCGGAGGTGAAATACAGCAGGCTGGGATCGTCCGCTGGAGTAGGCCCATCGGGTTCGAAATGAAACGAGGCTCGACGCGACTCGTTCATCGACACCCAGCCTGCGGGAGTGTCGTTGCCCACGCCGATCTTGAGTACGTCAGCGAGATCATCCATCCGGGCATGCAGTGCAGTCGGTGCCACGACCGCGTCGGCCCGCCCGTGTCGAACTCGATAGGCCAGATCGGCTGCGGATAGCAGAGTTGAGGTGGGGATCGCGACGGCTCCGAGCTTGTAGATCGCCAGCACGATCTCCCAGATTTCGATGGTGTTGTTGAGCATCACGATGACGCGCGAATCGCGGCCTAGACCCAAAAGCCGCAACCAGTTCGCGACCTGATCTGAACGGCGGGAGAGTTCGCCGTAGCTCCACGACGTCGCCTCAAGATCGGAAGAGACGATGGTGACCGCGGCGCGGTCGGGATGCTCGCCTGCGACCACGTCGAACCACTCCAAAGCGAAGTTGAACTCGGTGAGCGTGGGCCACTGAAATCCGTCAATGGTCTGGTCGTAATCGAGCCGATGCTCAAGCAGGAAGTCGCGGGCGCGACGGACGATTCGAGTGGCTTCGGTTTCGGGACGTCCGACCATGGGCGGGCAACTCCTTCGGCTGGGTAGTGCTGAAAACAGCCTACAGCTTACGCCTACGGAACCGTAACTTTGGTGGTGGGGGTGCCCACAGGGCGGTTACAGACCGGATAGAGAAGAGAACACCGGTCGAAATGTGGTTGAGTACCGCTGGCCGGATTGTCGAGTCGCTGCCTAGGGAGGCCGATAATCACCACGGAGGGGATGAAATGGATCTGCAGTCGCTGACCGAAGATGAACTTCGTGCGCTTTGCGTCGACCCTGACAGTAAGCCGGAAGTGCTTCGCCAAATTGCCGACGAGTTTCCCGATCTTGCAGAACTGGCGAAAGCCCAGCTGGCGTGGAACGAAGCCGGTCCCGAAACAATAGAAGCCAAAATTGCTTCGGAACCTTCGCCCATTCCGCCGCCCGCTGAATCTCCTGTAAGTGAGGAGGGGGCGCCTGCTGAGTCTCCTGCGAGCGTGCCGTCCCCGCCTGCTGAAACCCCTGCGAGCGTGCCGTCACCGCCTGCCTCGGCATCAGACTCGCCGACCCCGCCGCCAGTGAC
>CAYWIN010000077.1:0-8645 GCA_964458365.1 uncultured Propionibacteriaceae bacterium | reverse complement strand
AGAGCGCTGCCCTGATAAGGCAGAGGTCACTGGTTCAAGTCCAGTTAGGCCCACCCATGATGTGAGCGTCATATCCGCTCCTCCGCCGCCGGGAGTACTCTCCCCTCGTCACATTCGTGGTCCCGAGCAACGCTGCAGTGGCGTGAATTGATCTGGGGGTGGACGTGCAGTTCTTTCCCGACATCATTATCGGGCTCGCGCTGGCGCTCGTAGGGTGGATTGTCGCCCAGCGGTTACTCACCCCGCGGTTGCTGTTCGCTCGCATGGTGTGCCTGCCGCGACGCGACGCCGCCGATCAACAGTCGGTTCGCATCAAGTTCAAGAACGCCAGCTGGTACCGCGAGATTCATTCTCTTCAGATCGTGACTCGGATCAGGATCAAGGGCCTCAACCCGTCACGTCCAGAAGTCGCCCACTTCGTCGACCTTGTGCCCGAAACCGCGACGGTCGCGGTGGTGAAGCCGCAAGGAAATCGAGTGATTCGCACCTCGGCGCGCAGTTTGAGCGATACCAGCTTCTTGTTGATTCGCCGGTTCATCCCGTCCTTCAACGTGGACCGCGACAAAGTGACGATTCATGACTTGCTGTGCGTGCCCCGAACTGAAGTGACACTCATGGTGCAGATCGAATGCACCGATCCATGGAGCGGCACGACGACGGTGCGAACACATGAATACCGGGCCAGTGACGTGGTGGACGGAGACTTCGTGGTGTCGAAAAACCGATGGACGCGCATGGTGATGGCGACCCATCGCTGGCGTGAACGCCTTGCCCAGCGCACCCACCGGATACAAACCAGACTTCACCGTGAGCTGGGCCATGTTGAACGACCAGCATCACCCTGGGAGCAACAGGCGATCCCGCAGGTGGCCGCGCATGCCTCCGAATGCGCCGGGATGTCGTCGGCATCGGGCCGAACCGAGAAACCTGAGGCGAGAAAGGCGGTACCGAAGTGAGGCGTGCTCATACATCCCTCGCCGGGGGTTCACCTCGGCTGCAGAGTGTGACCAGCCGAGGGCACAGCGCAACGATTCGCCGCACGTCACTGGGTGCGCTAGGCGTGGCCATCCTGCTGTCTGTGTGGGGCTGTTCGATTCCGCCTTTTCCGGGCATTGGCTTGCCCGGGGTGCCCGGCGCAGGGAATGTGTCGCTCGTCGACCCGCCGGTACCCCCGGTGACCCGGCTGATTGACGGCGGGGTGTGCAGCTCGGGTGGCGAGATCACCGGTCATGCCTTCTTCACCCATCCGACGTGGGGGCGGTCGGTCATGGTCACCTGCCTCGACAACGCAGACGGCGGGGATCGGGAGGATGGTGTCGCGGTATACGACGCAACGAGCACTCTGCGATGGGTTCACCACTTGGACGGCTACTACGAGCTGCACCCGGCGAGCCCCGCGACAGACGCCTCGGGTAATTTGTTCGTCATCTATGAACCGGGACGCTATTACGGAGTTGCCGTGCTGCGTCCGATCGATGGGTCCATGAGCTTTGTGGCAGGGTTCTATAACGATTCCACCCCGACCGAGGGCCGCTTCTATTACGCCGAGGTTCTTGGTCCTGATCCGGCCGGCCTCTATGCCATCCGGAGCTTCTTCAACGACTGTGAACCAGACTGCGCCACCGGCACAACCACCTCGCATGTCTATGTGTGGAACGGTGTCGACTACGTCCGGCAGTGACACCACCGGCAACGCAAGGACGGTCTGACCGCGTCTACCCTGGTGGCATGAGCATGGACTATGTGCCCGAGACCTTAACCCGCGACGAATTGGACGCGATTCCCGGCCCGGTCATCGTGCAGTTTGGCACCAACTGGTGTGGATACTGCATCGCGGCCGAAAAGACCATTGCCGACCTGTTGCCTGCGGGTGGACCGTGGCGACACCTGAAGGTTGAGGACGGCAAGGGACGCCCGCTCGGCCGTTCGTTTCACGTGAAGCTTTGGCCAACAATGGTCTTTCTCCACGACGGACATGAAGTAGCTCGAGTGGTCCGACCCTGGGGACGTGAACCGATTGAAGAAGCCATCATCGCGCTCCGCGCCGCCGCCGATGGCTCCGAAAGCTCAGGCAGACGCCGCCCGTAGTTGACCAGCGGCCGAACGGAGCCCTTCGGCAAACCCCTCGACACCTCGGCAGCGCACACGGATGGTTTCGCCAGTAGACGCCTCCAGCACCACAACTTTGCTGAACAGCTTCGATTCGACGCTCACCGAAGCGATCTCGTCCAAGCGGATCACCAACGGCGTGGGCGACGTCGTCTCCGCACCCTCGCGTGGACGGAAACGCAGCGTGGTTCGATCGATTGCTGCCCGTCCGGAAACCCACACATAGCCGAAGCGCTGTCGAAAGCGCGGCAGAGTCCAGGCCAAGTCCTCAGTGAACAGTGGATCTGCAGCAGAAACCGGGTCAGAGATCGACCCGACTGCAGTTTCGCTCACCAAGATCTCGACATCTGCCGTGCACAGTTCCCAGGTTTGGGCCTGATTAGTAATGACGGTCACAGCTCCCCCTCGTGATCTTGAGTGCACCGCACTCATCCATACAACGTTTTCGAGGTGTGGATTCACAAGGAAAAGCCTTGGGCAGAATTGCGGTCGGGAGGGTGACAACTACCACCATGAGTCAGATAGCGCGACCAATGGCGCGAAGCATGGGGCACAAATTCCGGCCCACAATTGGCCCTTGTACACAGGAACCTCATAAGCTTCGAGCGGGCCGCTGAAAGCGGCCATTCATCGGGAGTAGGGGAGATTCCATGCGAAAGATCGCAGCGCTTGTATGTACGGTGGCCGTCGGTGCGGCCTTGTCGGGCTGTTCAGCCCTTCCGGGTGGGGAGTTGCAGACGCGTGTGCAGGCGTGTTCGGAATTCCAGCATGCGTCGATCTCGCTCACTCAAGGCATGAAGGATATGTACACCAATCCTGAGGGTGCCGCGAGCTCGGTTGATCAATTCGTTTCTGAAATGGAAAAGGGTCGGGCCAAAGTCACTGATCCAAAGGTGGTCGCCGCGTTCGACAAGAACATCTCTTCGGCAAAGGAGATTTCCAGCTTGCTGCGTTCCTCGAACGGCAAGTTCTCGAAGCTCGACACAGCGAAGCTCACCGACGCCCTCAACGACAGTTCCAATGCACTGCTTGACCTGAGCAAGGCCTGCACTGGCTAGCAGCATCGCCTCATCTGCAGGCAGGAAAGCCCAGTGGCCGACACCCGGAGGGGTGTCGGCCACTGGGCTTCACATATCCCCTGCGGGGTGAGGGGGACCTGACCCTATCGGCCCGTGCCACTTTCCAAATGGGCCTGGACGAACCACTGGAACTTCTCCAGTGCAGCGGTCTGGCTGATCAACATGTCCTGGGTGACGAGATCAGCATCCTCAACAGCGCTGATAGCGGCCCGATTGTCCGCAATCACCCGGTCATATTCGGCACTGAGAGCCGCCAGATGGTCAGGCACGGTGGCCCGACCCAGCGGATAGTCGTCCCAGTTGCGCGTCTTCACAATGGCACCCACCGTGCCCATCGGCGAAAAGCCTAAGGTGGCAATCCGTTCGGCGACCGCGTCGGCGTTGAGCCGGACTTGGTCAACCTCGGGATCGATCATTTCGTGCACCCCAATAAAGGACGGACCGACCACATTCCAGTGGACATGTTTCAACGTCAGATGAAGATCGTTATACGCGTTGAGACGTTCTTGAAGGACATCGACGACTTTTGCGGCGGCTTCTGCACTGACACCGGCGGCGCGATACGCACGTGGTGAGCCCATATTTGCTCCTAACGGAAGTGGAGGTTTCCTTCCGATATAACCCTGCCATGGGCCGATATATGCCCGAAGCGGAAAAGAAAAGAACGTCGGTTGGGCTCGCAGCACGTCGGGTGCAGTCGGTGTCCGGTCGCGGCCACGCTCTAAAGTTGGAGCCCGAACGGAGGCTTCGATGACCTACAGCCCAAACCCGCTGACGCCGCCAGACAACGCGGCCTATGTGGCAGCCCGAAAACTCAGCGACGGACAGGCCAAACCCATCGGTGCACTCGGCACCCTGGAGTCGCTCGGGGCCTGGTTGGCCGCTGTCCAAGGCCAGTGTCCACCCCGGCCGCTCACCGACGTCCGGGTGGTGGTGTTTGCCGGTGATCACGGGGTGGCGCAGGCCGGAGTGTCTGCCTACCCCGCCGAGATCACCGCGGCAATGGTTGAAGGGATCCTGGCCGGTCACGCCGGAGTATCGGCCCTGGCCAAAGCCCATCAGGTGAGCGTCACTCTCTTCGACATTTCCGTGGCGGTCGACTTTCCCCACCACCCCGAAATTGGCCAGTACAAGGTGCGCAGATCCTCCGAGGCCATCCATCTGGCCGACGCCTTGACCACCCAAGAGGTGCGTCAGGCGCTCGAGGCCGGCGACCAGATTGCCGCAGCGCAGATTGACGACGGTGCGCAGCTGCTGATTGCCGGAGATCTTGGAATCGGAAACACCACGATTGCCGCGGCGTTGATTGCGGCCAGTCTCGACCTTCCCGCTAGTGCGGTGACCGGACGAGGTACTGGGCTCGACGATCTCGGGCTGAACCACAAGATCGTCGTGATCGATGCGGCTTTGGCCCGCGCCGGAAAGGACCGACTCCGCGATCCCATTGAGCGGCTCGCCGCGCTCGGCGCAGCCGACTTCGCTGCTGCGGTGGGATTCATCGCCGGCGCGGCGGCGCGCGGCGTCCCCGTGCTCCTGGATGGAGTGATTGCGGTCGCCGAGGCACTCATTGCCGAGGAATATGCTCCGGGCACGAAAGCTTGGCTTCAGGCTGGGCATCGCTCCCCCGAACCAGCTCAGGCGCTGGCCCTCGAACGATTGGGTTTGCACCCACTGGTGGATTTCTCGATGCGACTGGGCGAAGGCAGTGGTGCCGTGGTGGCCGTCCCGGTGCTTCGATCGGCGATCGCGGCCCTGCGGGACATTGCGCTGCTGTCGGAGCTGGCCTAATGGCAGGCGGATTGCGGCTGGCCGTCGGTCTTCTCACCGTCATCCCGGTGCAGCCGCCGGCAACGATCGGTCGGCCACAGGCGCGGGCGGCGATGTTGTGGGCTCCAATAGCGATCTTGCCGGTAGCCGTCATGGCCGCCGGTGTGGGCTGGGTGGCGCATTGGTTGCAGATGCCAGCGATCCTCGCCGGCTTGCTTGTGGTGGCGGTGCTCGCGTTGGGTACGCGGGCAATGCATGCCGACGGTCTGGCCGACACTGTGGACGCTCTGGGGTCAGGCCACGGCCGCGACCGAGCGTTGGAAGTGATGAAGTCCGGAGACATCGGGCCGATGGGCACGCTGGCGTTGATTGTGGTGGTGGCAGCGCAGTCCGCGGCGGCAGGCGCGTTGGTGGAACGGCCGTGGGGGTGGCTGTTGGTTGCAGCGATGCTCGTCACCTCGCGGGCAGCCTTGTTGTTCGGCACGCTGACCGGCATCCCGGCGGCGCGGGACAAAGGCTTAGGTGCGCTGGTGGCAGGCAGTGTTCCGATAGCGCTGAGCGTGTTGTGGTGGCTGGGCCTGGGAGCATTGGTGACCTGGCTGGCAATGCTTGCCGGACTGGCCTATTGGATTCCGATTTGCGCGGTGATGGCGGCTGCGATCGTGGTCGCCTGGTTGGTGAACGTGGCCGTTCGCCGATTCGGTGGGATTACCGGAGATGTCCTGGGGGCGTCGGTTGAACTTGCTGCCACGACGCTGCTGGTGGTGGGCACGGTCGCGGCGCCGGTGTAATCGAACCGTCAAGATTGCGACATCGCAACGCAATGCGCGTTTCGCAGACTGAGCCTCCTCAACGATGTATGGAGGATGATGTGAGCGCGCTGAGCGTGGTGAAGGTCAAGACCGGAAGCCCATTCGAAACAAAAGCCAGCTATTCGCGAGTGGTCGCGGTCGGGGATTTGATCTTCGTGTCCAACACGGCAGGGATCAACTACGACACCCGGGTGATGCCGCCGACGGCCGCCGGACAGGCCCGCCAATGTGTGGCCAACATTGCTGGTGCTTTGGCTGGGGTGGGCGCGACCTTGTCCGATGTGGTGGTTACCAAGGTTTTTGTACCCAACGAGTCTGATTGGGCCGAAGTCCTGGAGGTGCTCGGTGAGGAGTTCCGCGGCATCGATCCGACATCGACCTTTACTGCGACCCCGTTGGCGGGCGCGTATCTGGTCGAAATTGAGGTCACTGCTTACCGTGGCGCCGGGAGTGCTGAGGTAGAGAAAGTCGAAATCAAGCTCTGATCTGAGTCACAGAACAAGGGGCCGTCCGGCGACCATCAGCACGATGTCGTCGCAGGCGGCCCCTACCTGTTGGTTGATGCGGCCAAGATGATCGGCAAAGATCCGCCCGGCACGGTGCTCGGGAACGACCCCCCACCCAACCTCATTGCTGACGATCACCACATCGTGCTCGTGGTCGACAATCGCAGCGACCAAGTCAGCCGTCACCCGTTCAAGCCGGGGCGCCAGGTCCGCATCGGTGAATTCCCAGCCCTGCCAGGAATCAATGGTGCGCGTGAGCCACGTCCCCAGACAGTCGATCAGCACAGCGGTGTCTGAATCTCGAAGTGCGCGGGCCACGTCTAGAGCTTCGACGGTCTTCCATCCGGCTGGGCGCCGCAGACGATGCGCAGCCACCCGGGCAGACCACTCGACGTCATGATCGGCGGGATACCCCGCGGCGAGATAGGTGACCGCTTCGGCGTCGCCGAGCAATGATTCGGCGTAGCGGGATTTTCCGCTGCGCACACCACCGGTGACCAAAACCCGCTTCATGGGCTGCACCCTACTCAGCTGGGAAGAATCAGGCGCGTGCTCGGATCCGACCTTCGATCACCTGCTGGCACAGTTCGACGGTTTCGGGCAGAAGATCGACGCCCAGAACGCGAGCTTGACGGGTGAGTTGAGTGACGAGCCGAGCCGCTTCCACATTGTTGCCTGCCCGATATTCGGTGCGCAGGCGGGCGCACATCAGCAGCTCATCTTCGGGTGCAACGACGAGCGCTCGTGATGCCGCCCAGCGGGCCAAATCAATGTTGTGGACGGCGAGGGCTCGTTCGGTGAGCACCAGGCCAACATCGCGCAGCGCTTCGGAAATGTTCACCCGAAGCTCTTCAGCCCAAATCCACTGACTCGGTGCAGCATCGGCCAGAGGGGCGCCGCGAACGAGCTCGAGGGCACGGGTCAACGCGCCATCGCTGGTTTGGGTGATTCCTTCAGCAAGAAGGCCTTGGAGTTGTTGCCAGTCAGAGGTGATCTCGGAATGCAGGCTGATCCGTCCGGAGTATCCGTCGGGAAGGTACGGCTGGCCATGAGGATCATCTCCGAGCCAGGCGCGAAGGCGGCTGAGATTGGAACGCCGAGTGCTATCGGCCAAGACCAAACCAGCAGACATCTGGGTGGCGGTGCTCCCGGGATGTTCCAAGATCCAGGCCGCCAGTTCGATCAGTTGCTGCCGAGACCGTGTGGGTTCAGGACCGGCAGCATCGTGGAGTTCTGCGGGGCCGATGAGCTCCAGGTGGGGTGCCTTCAGGGGTTGGTGGAGCCTGACGATGTCCAAGGGATCCTCAACTCGGGTAGGAAGCTGATGCACATTCGATCTCTGCGCCCAGCTGGCAGGGATCAGTGATGGTTCGGTCAACAGTTCGCCCAGCGCGCGGCGAGTGTCGGCATTAATGAAATGGGCGGCGAGTTCGCCGGGACGGCCCGTCAACCAGCCGGCTGGCCGCTGCGGGTCGCCGCTGATGTGCCATTGAGCTTCGAGGGTTGACTCGGTGGGCAGGATGAGCGCGATACCGGTGGGCTGATCGGCGAGAAGCTGATCGAAAGCAGCGATCCGTGATTCAGGCACCTCGGTCAGGATGCAGAAGATGATCGGTGCGACAGCATCGGCGCGGTCCGGATCGGTGCGCACGGTGGCGAGGTCCACGTGCTCAAGCTGTTCGCGACGTCGAGCGACGTCGCGAATCATCCGGTTTTCCGCCTCAATGAGGCTGGTGACCTGCACACGATCCTCGCCAGCCCGCTCAATCAAGGTGGTGTCATCACCGACGACCACCAATTGGGTTTCGGCGCTCCACGGGGCGCAGGCCAGCTCCACCGCCATCGCCGCCAAAGCGCCATGGCGTTGTTCATCGGATCCAGAGACACCCAGTACTGCCGAGTGCTCCACGTCGATCAGAATTGCTTCGCCGTCAGCGCTGGTTCCCAAACTCACCAGGGCCGGATAGGGGCACGGTTGGGCACGATCAGTTGGCAGGCAGCCGTTCGCAATCCAGTGCTGAGTGTCACCAGTGAATCCTGGAGGCGGGTCATGGGCTGGCTCGGCCCAGAAAAAGTCGATCCGTTCGTCTCGCACGCGGGCTTCGGCGAGTACTGGCAAGGGCAGGCTGTGGCGGTGGCAGTGGCTGCCAATGGCACGCAGCGCCGCGTCCAAAGCGGCGCCAATTTCAGGTTCGGCGGTGGCGCGCAGAAGCGTTCGCACCCGGTCGGCGGCCTCACTCGCTGCGGCTTCCTGGGTGCCCATTTCGCGGGTCCGTTGCCGCAGGCTGCGGCGAAGTTCCAGGGCACCAACCAGAGCCGAAGCGGCCAAGGTGCCGACGGTGAGCGGCAGTACTGGGTGACCAGACTCGGCG
>CAYWIN010000076.1:0-8762 GCA_964458365.1 uncultured Propionibacteriaceae bacterium | reverse complement strand
ATCGCCAAAGTGGAACACGAGCAGCCCAGCGCTGGAGGTAGCGTTCAGCGAGCTCCCAGCGATCTTCCCGGATGACCAGAGGAGTCAGGCCGTCCGGAGTCAGTCTTCGCCGTACTTGGCCCAGTACGGCTCCAGCTGGTCGGTGCGCAACGCCTCGCTCAACTCAGCCATTCGCTTGGTGTCAATGATCTGGACCGAAGAGCCTTTGATCATGGCACCGCGGGAGATCGGCACTTGAAGCTGGCGAATCGCTTTCGCGGAGCGGATGTTGTTGTTTGACGCCAGTGACCAGATCACCTCATTGGTGAGGCCGTCATCAACCCGAACATATTTGCCCAGCTTGCTGGCCACCGCGTTGAAGGTTGCCGGATTGGCCAAAGTGGCCGGGTTCATCAGCTTGAGGATCAAAGCCCGAACCACAATTCGTTGCCGGGCGGCTCGGTCGAAATCCCCTCGGGGAAGATTGTGGCGTTGTCGGACATAGGCAAGCGCCTGCTCCCCACTGAGAGTGATTTGCCCGCGGGGATAAGTGAAACCCAGATTCGATGATGCGATCTCGTTGAACACGCTCACCCCACCGATATCGCTGGTGAGCCCAATAAAACCTTCGAAATCGATGATGGCTGTGTGATCCATCTGGGTGCCGGTGAGGTTTTGCACCGTCGAGATGGCCAAGGGGGCGCCGCCGAAGGAGTAGGCCGCATTGACCTTGTTCTTGCCGTGACCAGGAATGTCCACGTAGCTGTCGCGCGGGATGGAGATGAGGTACAGCGCGTTGTGTTCGGCATTGAGGTGGGCAATCATCAAGGTGTCGCTTCGTCCGCGATCGGGACCGCGTGAATCGGAACCAATCAAGACGAAGTTCACCGGACCGTCGCCGAGCAGCCGAGTATTTGTCGCATTCTCGGTGGGGAGCAGGCCTGGTTCCCGTTTGATGCTTTGCAGGGCTTGAACGCCCACAACAAGGTAAAACCCGGACACGCCCACGATGAGCGCAATCACGGTGGCAAATGCGATCATGAAGCGGCGCAGCCACTTTCGCCGAGACTTCTTTTCTTGGGCGTCCGGCTGCGACTCCGATGGTTCTTCGGAACCCAAATCAAATAGGTTCAGCCCTGAATCCTGCATATTCCCCCCCAGGTGCCCACCTAGCGTATCTGGTCTGTCCCCTGAGCCCAGATGCCTGCGCGATTATGATTACGTCGCTGCCACTCGTGCCAAGCGATATAGCCCAAGGCGACCACGCTGATTGTTACGCGGATGACCCTTCCTGCGTTGCCCAGCTTTTTCGGTGTCGTCATCGTGGTTGCTCCTGAGGTAAGAAGGCCTGCTGCTGATAGTGGTTGGTTTCGGGCATGTCTGGCGAACTCAGCGCTGACTGCAGTGCGGCAAGCGAGCTTTGATCGGCGGCGGATCCTCCCATGGCAGCGTGCGTTGCCAGTGGCCAGATGCGAGTCTCGGCCGGGTGCACACTGCTTTCCATTAGCGTGGTCTGGATGGAATCGGTGGTCAAGCCCGAATCGATCCGCACGCATGGAGCGAGGGCCTTGATGACGTGATTGAGCTGGCCGGGATTGATCAAGGTGTTGTAGCTGCTCATGCTGATCAGGAACGATCGAATCACTTCGGCCGAGGCAACGGCAGCCTTCTGTGAGCCGCGAGTCGCGCTCAGAAGTGCGGACGTTTGGGCGCCATCCATGGCATTGCCGTTCACGGTGATTCCACCGACGGAGTCGATCGCCGGTGCGCACTGGTCGATGTTGACCACAATCTGGTGGTCCATGCGTGAAGTGGTGAGGCCTTCCATCGAACGCACGGTGATCGCGGGGTCAAGGGCGTATCCGGTGGCGAGGGTGTGCCCTTCGGGGTCCGTGGAGGTCAGGTCGGCGGCGACGGCGATCATGGTGAGGTTGCGCCTCGATGCCGAGAGGTTCGCGATGACGACGGCCTGCAGGGTGTGGTCGGCTTCAACCATGATGAGGTAGTTCTGAACCGGTGAGCCTGACTCACCGAGCACAGCAGCGGGCCGCCCGGCATAGTCGGGCATGATTTGGGCCCGGGTGAGCCTGTCCGCGCTGTCGCCAATTCGATTGAGATACACCGTCACTGCAGCGACGGCGAGGACCGACAACACCGAAAGGCCGACCAGAGTCACCAAGGTGGCTCTTTCGACCAGCCCTTTCTTGGGCCGTTCGGCTGGCAGTGTGTTCACCCATCCCCTTTGCGTTCGATGGCCTCAAGCGTACGGGTGGGCTTCAAACCGGCAGCGAGCGTTCGTAGAGGTCGCCATGAGATCCGTTTTGGGCCCTTTCGTGGCTCCAGGGGGCCACTGGTTAAGCAAGTGGCCCCCTGGGCGATTCGGATGGCGGTTCAATCGGTCGCCAAGCACCGGATGAATACGATTCAATTGTACGCCCGTCTGGGGAAATGGCTCGTCAAGTGAGTACTTAGTGTCCAGGCGCTTCGCTGCTCATCGGTGACGTCGCTCGCTTCGTGCGGATGCGGCCTCGGGCTGGGCAACACCTCGGACAACACCGGCCACCAAGACTGGGCTCATGCCTCACTCCACGTTGTCTTCGCTCAATCACGAATGGCTCCAACTCGTCGAGTGTTCGGTCGATGTCGTCGCCGATTGGAGGCGCAACGATCTCGCCCTTTCGTCCGCTATCGACTTTGACGACGTCATTGGCCTCATCGCAGCGGCTCCGGACCGGGTTTTGGCTTGCCTATTGCGTCTCGGGCAGGCCGGAGACCCAAGGGCATACCGGGTGATCTTGCAGGCGATGTTGGGTAAGGCAGTTCGGGAGTGCCGCAGCTTTCCGTGGAGGTTCGATGAGGCGATCGCCGAGCTGTGGCTGGTGATCGCCGAGTACCCGTTGGAGCGCCGCCCGCGTTCCATTCTGGCCAATTTGGGGTGGGCGCTGCATCACAGAATGGGGAGCAAGCCGACTCCGCTCATGGTGATCGAACCCATGGGGATATCCGCTGCCGACGTGTTGGATGCTGCGGCCACCCTGGGAATGATCTCCTCGGACTCCGTCCAAATGCTCGGACTCGTATATCTCGATGGGCTCACCAGTGCTGAGGCTGGTGGTGTGCTGGGAATTAGCGCAGACCTGGTCCGATATCGGTGCCGGAGGGAACTGCGCCGCCTTGCCGAGCAGGCGGAGCTCCTCGCTGCGTAGCCGACAATCGTTGCCGTTGAGGTAGCGTGCCCGCCATGACAACCGCTCTCATTACTGGGGCCAGCGCAGGGCTCGGTGAAGCCTTCTCTCGAGTTTGCGCCCGTCGCGGCGACGATCTTGTCCTCGTCGCCCGAAATGGCATCCGACTCACCTCCTTAGCCGAAGAGCTGTCCGCGCAATACGGCACCGCAGTGGAGGTTCTTGTCGCCGATCTATCCGTTCCCGCGGATCGAGAAACGGTTGCAATGCGACTTCGTGACCCCGAGCGGCCCGTTGACTTGTTGATCAACAATGCCGGGTTTGGGCTTTCGAACCGCCTGCTCGATGCCACCTCACAGCAGGCTGGTGACGCTTTGGCGGTGATGGTGACTTCGGTAGCCGAGCTGAGTCGTGCAGCGGCCCCGGCAATGATTGCTCGCGGTCACGGCAAGATCCTGAATGTGGCCTCTTTGTCGGCATGGATCACTCAAGGTGAGTATTCAGCGATCAAATCATGGGTGAAGCTCTTCACCGAAGGCTTATCGAATGAACTCGTCGGAACGGGCGTAACGGCGACGGCGCTGTGCCCGGGTTGGGTCCGCACAGAGTTTCACTCCCGGGCAGGCGTTTCCACCGGATCCATCCCGAACTGGATCTGGGTTGATGCGCAAACCTGTGCCCGCAAAGCACTGTCCGACACCGACGCGGGCAAGCCCGTCTCGATCCCAACATTGCGGTGGAAAGCGGCCGCCTGGGGGCTGTCGATCCTGCCCCGTCGGGCGGTTCGAGCGATCTCGCGCAGGCTGACGAGCAGTCGAGAGTAGCCAGGCGAAGCCGTCCGTGCGCTAGCTTGAAACGCTTTCGAGTGGGAAACTCGAATAGTTCGTTTAATGGGAGGGACCTTTGTCCGAGCTCAAGACCCGCAGGTACACCTCGGCCGGGCCGGGTAGTGCGCGCTTTGTGGCGCAACACCTGGTGATGAAGCCGTACATGTGGTCGGCGCTCACCGTCCACATTCACGGACGCCGAAACCTGGACTCGCTCAAAGCGCCGTTCGTGGCCGTTGCGAACCATTCCAGCCACCTTGATGCTCCGCTCATCTTTGGTGGTCTGCCACGACGCCTGTCAAAGAACCTCTCCGCCGGCGCCGCAGCGGATTATTTCTTCCAGTCCTGGTACAAGGCCCTTCCCACGACATTGTTCTTCAACTCCTTCCCGGTGGAACGACAAGGGGCCCGGCATCGCCGCAGCATGGCGGGAACCTTGCTGTCCGAAGGCGTGCCGCTGCTGATCTTCCCTGAGGGAACCCGTTCGCGCACCGGAGCCATGGCCCGATTCACCCCGGGTGCCGCAGCGCTGAGCATCTCGCGCAATGCCCCGGTTCTACCGATCGCGCTGGTTGGGGCATATGCCGCCATGCCGTATGGGGCCAATGTTCCCGTGCCGGGACGTCCACACGTTCACATCGTTTTCGGACGTCCTTTGCGTGCGGCGCCCGGCGAGATTGCGCATCAGTTTGCCGAACGGATTCGACGATACGTCGTGGAACTGCACGACAGCACCGCGCGTGCTTACGGGATGCCCACTCAGGCCGATTTCCAACGTGCAGTGGCGTTGCGGAATGCGGCGGCCGAACGAGGCCCCCTGCCTCGAAGCGAGCCGTCCAACGACGCTCCCAGCGGGGCTCTCAACCAGAAAACCGACACCCCGGTAGTCCGCCCACACTTGGTGAAGCCGGCCGACGAAGCCCAGGCAGGCTGACCGGTCCTAGCTGGCCAGCACCGCCGAAAGCTTGGTGGTCCGCTCTTTCAACACCGCCAGAGTCACAGCCATCCCGCCGAGGAGCAACCATCCGACGAGGACTAGCGCGGCATTGGTGGCGCCTCCGGACTCGGTGACCACCGCGCGAATGGCATCCAAGGCCGGCGTGAGTGGCGACAGAGCGCGCAGCGTGTTCATGCCTCCAGGAGCCGCCGGTGCGAGTGCTGCGGCCGTGGTGATGACCGCGAAAACGACCGAAATCAGTCGTCCGGCACCCCCGGCCCACGCTGCCAAAGCCTGATTGACCAGGGAGAACGCCACTGCAGCAATCAACAAGATCCCGCCGACCGCTGCTGCCTTGGGCCAACTCAGATCCCAGGCGAGCTGGGCGAGCCCGGCCATGATCACCCCTTGAACTCCCACGATGGTCAACCCCGGCCAGGTCACGTGCGCGATGAGTTTGGGATTGGACTCCGCAGAACCCAGAACGCCACGCATGATCGGCTTCAGGACGGTGAATGTGGCCAACGCACCTAACCACAAGGCGAGGACGACCAGCAGGCTCACCCATCCCAGGTTGGACATCGCCAGACCCGTCAGTCCCTGAGTCGAGATGGGCGCCGAGACCACATCGGAGAGGTTCTCTCGCTGGGAGGTGGTGTAGCTGGGCAGTTTGTCCTTGCCTGCGGCGATGCCATCGGCCATCTGTCGAGTGCCGTCCGCAAGCTGCGATATGCCGCTAGTGAGGGCGGGCATTCCGGCGGCGAGATCTGACGTCCCCGCGCTGATCTGGTTTCCGCCGTCCTTCAACTGATTAAGTTTGGCCGTGGTGGCGGCGGTATTGGCCGTTGCCGTGTTTAGGTTGGCGCTCAGCTGCGAAGTTCCGCCGGCAACCGCTTGTGCACCTGACATCAGGCTTTGCTTGGTCTGTGGGTCGGAGGTGCTCAAACCGTCGGCCGCTCCAGTCAATGCTTGAGCGGATCCGGTGAGCGAGCCCACGCAGATCGGGCCATCGGTGCTCAGTGTGGCCAACGTGGCTTTGATCTTGCAGGCCTGCTCGATGGTAACGACGGCATTGTGGGCTGCGGCCGCATCACCGCCTGCTGCTTGGACTAACAGAGTCTGCAATGCCGTGGCAGTGTCTTGGGACTGCGCGGCTCGGGACCGCAGTTGTTTCTGATATTCCCCCAGCCCATTGGCGACGCCGTTTGCTCCCGTGTTGAGCTGGCTCACGCTGGCCGCCAAGGTCTTTTGTTGGCCCAGTGCGGCAATGTTTTGGTCGACGAGCTGGTTCACTCCCACCACGTACTTTTGGGTTCCTTGGGCGAGCTTGGCGGCGCCAGCGGGAAGATCTGACGTCTTGGACTGGATCGTTTCGGCACCCGTGGCCAGCTGATCCGCACCATCGGACATCGTGACGAACTGTGTGCCCATGTCGTTGAAGCCCAGATAGATGTTCTCCAGATAGGTGGAGGTCAGTGTCTGGTTGAGTGAGTCTGCCGCAGCCAAGGCAACGGTCTTTCCTAAACTGGCGTCCGCAAGACCCGCAACCGGCGAGGTCGCCAATTCGATGGTGGCTCGAGAGGCCGTTTGGTCGGTGTGCGCATATGACGTTGCCGCGGCGGAGAAATTGGGCGGAATCACCACCATGGCGGCGTAGCTTCCGGTTGCCAGCCCTGCGCGTGCGTTGGCCTCGCTGTCCAACACCCAGGTCAGGTTTTCGGTGCGGTCGGAGTCGATTAAGTTGGCGGTGAGTTGGCGCCCCATCGGCACGTACTTGCCATTCAGCGTGACCGGATCGTCCAAATTGACGATGGCGGCTTGGACTTCGCCGAGTCGGTGAGAGGTGTTGAGCCCTGCGATCAGGAAGCCTCCGGCGATCAGGAGAGGCACCAGGATGAGGCCTAACAAGGTCCACCAACGGGCGGGTTTTGCGCTGATCTGTTCGAGCTTCATCACAGGGCTCCTTCGGTGGCCATCTCCGGAGCGAGTTGGAGACGCCGGTACGGACCGGTCAGTTTCTTTAGCAAGGGCGAATCGGGAATCAAACCGAGCACCCAGGTCGTGGGCTCTGTGGCGAGCGGAGTGTTCATTGCCTTTTCCAGACTGGCCATTTGTTCGGGGTGAAGCGCATCTACTTGGTCCACGAACACCACGGCACCGCGCCGATGCCGCAAAGTGGGTTCGAACTTTGTCACCGACGGGTCGAGGACTGGTGCGTGTTTGCGAACCAAGGGGGCTTCTTGTGGAAGGACATGCCCCAAGGTCTTGAGCCGTCCTTGGTCGAGAGGCAGCCGTCCGGCAAGGGCCAGAATCAGGGCTCGTCGCGCTGCGGGTTCCCCCTCAATGACGAGCAAACCCCCGCGCGGCACCTGTATCGAAACCTGGTCGAAGACCGTGCGGTTGCCGCTGCTGGCTTGAAGGTCTTCGGCCACGATTGCCGAGCGGTCGTCCGGGCTGGGCCATTGCGCCAGCTCCAACTGTCGGGTGAGAGCTTCGCCTTCGATGTCCAAGCTCGGCAAGATCCGGTCCAGCCACCCCGGTAGCCACCAGGCATGGCGGCCCAGGAGCTTCATGACCGCCGGGCCGAGGGTCATTCGCACCACGAAAGCGTCCAGCGCCACCCCGATAGCCAAGGCAAAAGCGATTGCTTTGATGGTGCCCTCGCCGTTGGGAACGAAGAACGCGAAGACGCTGAACATAATGATTGCCGCTGCCACGACGACTTTGGCTGAGTGGACAAAACCGTCCCGCACCCAATTGTCGACATTCCCGTGGACGTACTCCTCGCGCATTCGCGAAACGAGGAAGACCTCGTAGTCCATTGCCAGGCCGAACAGGATTCCCATCAAGATGATCGGCAGGAAGCTGATTACCGGCCCTGGCTCGGGCAGATTCACGACGGGGCCGAACCAGCCTTGGTTGAACACCAAGGCGGTTGCTCCGAAGGCTCCGCCCACGCTGAGCAGGTACCCCAAAGCCGCTTTGATGGGTACCCAGATTGACCGAAAGACCATCATCAACAAGATCAGCGATAGCCCGACAACGAAGGTTCCGAACGGAATCATGGCCTCTCTGAGGCGCTGAGTGACGTCGATCTGGATCGCAGTAAAGCCCGTGATCTGGCTGTCGACGCCGTATTCCTTTTGCCACTCTGCGCGTCGGTCGCGCAGTTGCTGTACCAGCTCTGCGGTGGCTGGATTGTCCGGGCCAGTGGTGGGAATGATTTTCAGCATCCCAGTGTCCACATTGGCATTGGGTGTGGCGGCCGCCACCATGGCTACGCCGGGCACCTTTTGAATGTCCGCCTTCAGGCCGTCAAGGACGTCAATTGGACCGTCGGATTCCGCGAGCGGCACCAGCATAATCAAGGGCCCATTGGCTCCGATCCCGAAGTCTTCGGTGATGGCATCAAAGGTTTGTCGATCCTGGGCTCCGGGTTCAGAGCGTTGCGAGGTGGGCAAAGCCAGTTGCAGGTTGATCGCAGGATAAGTGAGCGCGCCCAATGCGACCAGGACGGCGGCAATCGTGACGACCGGCCACCGAGTGACGGTGTTGACCCACCATGAGGCCAGTCGGCGCTGCTTGCGAGGCTTGCTGCGTGCCCCAGTGGTCCGGTTGCGAGGCCGAAGCCGTTCCCCCGCCATCCCCATGAAAGCCGGCAGCAAGGTCAAGGCGAGGAGTACTTCGACCGCCACTGTGACGGCGGCGAAGACGCCCATGGTGGTCAAGAAGGGCAGATTCGCCAGCCCGAGCCCGACCAATGCGATCATCACGGTCGCTCCAGCGAAGACCACAGCGGCACCAGAGGTGCCGACCGCGCGTGCGGCGGACTCT